>QNDJ01000164.1 GCA_003644825.1 Candidatus Zhuqueibacterota bacterium
AGGGAACTTAATTTCAGGGAATAGCTATGAGTTTTAATAAATTATTTATTTCTTCGGTAATTCTTTTTTCTTTCTTGTTTTTTTCAAGTTTTACAGCATATTCCCAGGAACCAGAAACAATGAAAATTGAAAAACTGGATAAGCAAAAACAGACCGAAATATTGCAAAAATTCCTGAAAGGAAATTATACAGAAGATGAAATCAGAACATATTTAAAAATTGATGGATATTCAGATTCAAATATAAATAGATTGATATTAGAATACAGGAAACTGAAAAAACAGCAGGAAGAGAAATCTCAGATTTTTCTCCAGCAGGTACCAGCTCAAAAAGAAGAAATTAAAATACAAGAAGAAATATACCCTGATACCACAAAAGTTAAACCGGTTTTAATAGAGGAGAAACTTGAAAAGAAGAAGAAATTTATACTGGAGCCTTTTGGTCTGGATATATTCAGGAAGGCAGGAACTCTATTTCAACCTAACATAATGGGGCCGGTTGATGAAAATTATAAATTGGGGCCTGGAGATGAAATAATTCTTGTTATTACAGGAGATGTTGAGAAAGAGTTGAAAACCACGGTAAATCGTGAAGGGTTACTTTATGTTCCATATATAGGTCAGGTTTCTGTGAATGGATTAACACTTTCAGGTTTAAGAAAAAGATTGTTCAGAAAGTTGTCAAAGAAGTTCTCCGGACTTACAGGAGATGAGAATGCTACTACTTTTTTTGAAGTTTCTCTTGGAAAGTTAAGAACGATATTTGTAATAGTTACAGGAGAAGTTAACCAGCCCGGTGGATATAATTTAAGTGCTGTATCAACAGCATTTACAGCCCTGTATTTTGCTGGTGGTCCTACAGAAAAAGGTTCTTTAAGGCATATTGAGGTCATCAGAAATAATAAAGTTGTTTCAAAAATAGATTTTTATGATTATTTATTAAAAGGGGATAGCAGTAGGGATATAAGGTTATCAAATGGTGATAATGTAAGGGTACCATTAAAAAAGAAAGAAGTTGTGATAAGAGGAGAGGTAAAAAGGCCCGCAGTTTATGAACTTGTTGATAATGAGACTCTGATTGATCTTATACAGATTGCCGGTGGATTAAAAGCCACAGCCTTTATAGAAAGAGCTCAGATTGATAGAATTGTTCCGTTTAATGAAAGAAATAAATATAAAGAGGACAGGATAGTCCTTGATATTAACCTGAGAGAAATTCTGGAAAACCCTGATAAAAAGATTACTCTTGCTGATGGAGATACCATTACTATTTTTCCGATAAGCGATGAAGAAAGAAATTTTGTTTATATAAAGGGGAGTGTTAGAAGACCAGGAAAGTATCAGTTTGAAAATGGTATGACTGTTAAAGATTTAATAGAAAAATCTAAAGGTTTGCTGGATGAAGCTTATAGAGAAAGGGGAGAAATTATAAGGAAAAAAGAGGATGGTTCTGAAACTTTTATCAGTTTTAACCTTAAAGAATGTTTGAAGAATAACATAAAAGAGAATTATAGTTTGGTTGAACGAGACACGGTTAAAATTCTATCCAGAATAGAAGTTGAAGGACTGGAGAACAGGAGAGTTTCGATTTCAGGGCATGTTAAGAAGCCAGGAAGATATAAATATATAGATAATATGAGGATGCTTGACCTTCTCATTTTAGGTGATGGATTGCTTGACCCGGATTTTCAGAAAAAAACATACCTTGAAAGAGGAGATTTAATAAGGATAAATAAAGATACTAATAGACGAGAACTTATACCTTTAAACTTAAGAAAGATACTGGAGGGTGATTCAACTGAGAATATTGTGCTTCAAAGCCTGGATTCTGTCAGGGTTTATGGAATTGATGAAATAGTTCCTTCAGATAGTGTAGCCATCTATGGTGAAGTAAAATTTCCTGGAAAACATCCTTTTCATAGAGGTATGACCCTCGGTGATTTAATTTTACAGGCTGGTGGTATAAATGCTGGTGCTTATATTGATGTTGCTGAAGTTTCCAGAGTAAGATTTAAAAAGGGAACAAATTCCAGAAAAGTTGATATTATTAAAGTACCCATTGAAATTGATGAAAATTTTAACCTTGTAAAAGGGGAAAATGAATTTCTTTTGCAGAAAGATGATAATATCTTTTTAAGAGAGAATCCTCAATGGGAATTACAGCAAAATGTTGAGATTACAGGAGAGGTAAAGTATCCTGGAGTTTATTCTCTTCTTTCAAAGAAAGATAAATTGAGAGATTTAATAAGAAGAGCTGGTGGTTTGTTGCCAACAGCATTTCTTGATGGAGCAAAATTTATCAGGAGGAAGAATAACATCGGAAGGATTGCTTTGAACCTTAATGATGTTATGAAAGATGAGAATAGTGAGGATAATATTATCCTTTTTGCGGGGGACCATTTGCATATTCCTGAAATACCCAAGTCTGTTAAAGTTTCGGGAGAAGTCGGGCTTGAAACAAGTATTATTTATAAAAAAGGTGAAAAGATTGGTTATTATATAAGAAGAGCTGGTGGATACACAGCCAATGCTGATAAGAATAGAACGGTTGTTGTACAACCTAATGGTATTGTTGAAAAAGTTCGTCGATTCTGGTTTGACCCTGAACCTAAACCAGGGAGTGAAATTATGGTTCCTCCCAGACCAGAGGGTGCATCAAAAGATTATTTTAGCTTTATAAGGCAGGTTATCACAACCATTTCGAATGCTGCTGTATTAGTTGTTGCTATAAGGTCGAGGAGATAGTGGAAAGTAATGAAAATATTTCTATTTTGGATTATCTCGGAGTTTTAATAAAATATCGATGGCTGATATTTTATATTGTAGTATTTTCTTTTGTTCTTTCTGTAATTTACTCTTTACTTAAAACACCTATTTATACTTCAAGAACTACAGTTCTTCCCAACAAAGAAAGTGAACAATCTACTCTTAGAAGTCTGGGGAATATCCCCGGTCTTGCTGGTACTTTTGGTATTCCATTTATAGGCGGGAGTTCATCTGAATTATATCCCGATATATTGATGAGCAGGCAAATTTTGATACCTGTTTTAAATAAAAACTTCACCTTAAGAAAAAGCAATGAAACCAGAAAATTGATTGATATTTTGAGTAAACCAGGAAAAAATGAAGATTATCGGTTAGAGCTTGCTTTGAGAAAATTAAGAAATATGATAAGAGTTTCCAAGAATAGAGTTACAGGTATTATTACTATTGAAGTAGAAAGTAATGATAAATATCTATCGGCAGATATAGCCAATGCATTAACTGAACAGCTTGATTATTATAACAGAGAAGTAAGAACTTCCAAGGCAAAGGAAAACAGAATATTTGTAGAAGAAAGAATGAAGGAGGCAAAAGATTCATTGACCATTGCTGAAAACAGGTATAAAGAATTCAGAGAAAAGAATGTTGCTTTTGACCTGTCTCCTGAGTTAATGGTTGAAGAAGAAAGATTGAAAAGAGATGTTGAAATAAAACAGGAAGCTTATAAATCTTTAACTGTTGAATACTGGGCTGCATTGGTTGAGGAACAGAAGGATATTCCTGTTGTTAATGTTCTTGAAAAGGCTGTGCCGCCTTTGTTAAGAACAAAACCCAAAAGAAAGTTTATAGTAATTATTTCTGTCTTAATTGGAACATTAGCAGGTATTATTATTGCATATTTTGTTGAGTTTTTTAAAAAGGTCAGGTTAGAGTTTAAAACAGACCCGAAGTATCAGGTTTATTTTAATTTTGTTTAAGGTGATTTAATGAAATTTAAAAAACTAATGAAAAAGGGAAATGAATTTAGAAGAAAAAATTAAAAATAAAGAAGCTGTAATTGGAGTTGTTGGGCTTGGTTATGTGGGTCTTCCTTTGAGTATTGAGTTTGCTAAAGCTGGTTTTTTTGTATCTGGAGTTGATATTTCTGAAGATAAAGTTAAAAAACTATCGGCAGGGAATACGGATGTGCTGGATATCAAAAAGGATGATCTGGTTGATGTTATCGATAGTGGAAAACTAAAAATATATAATGATTATTCTGTTTTGAAGGATGCTGATTGTATATGTGTAACTGTTCCTACTCCTCTTAATAAAACTAAAGAGCCGGATATATCTCATATTAAATATGCAATTGATGAGATAAAGAAAATACTTCATAAAGATTTACTGATTGTTCTGGAAAGCACAACCTATCCTGGAACAACGAGAGAATTGATAGCAAAGGAAGTTGAAAAATCGGGTTATGAAGTTGGCAGGGACATATATGTTGCTTTTTCTCCGGAAAGAATCGACCCAGGAAATAAGAAGTTTTCCACCAGAAATATACCGAGGGTTATTGGTGGTATTACTAAAGACTGCACAAGATTAGCAAGCTGTTTATACCGGAGTATAATTGATAAAGTTTTCTGTCTTGATTCTTCTGAAGAAGCTGAGATGGTGAAATTACTGGAAAATACTTTCAGGTCAGTAAACATAGCTCTTGTGAATGAGATGGCGATGATGTGTGATAGAATGGGAGTAAACATCTGGAAGGTAATTGAAGGTGCTTCTACAAAACCTTTTGGATTTATGCCGTTTTATCCGGGTCCAGGAATAGGGGGGCATTGTATTCCTCTGGACCCGATATATTTATCCTGGAAAGCCAAGAGTTATAACTTTTACAACAGGTTTATAGACTTAGCCACAGATATAAATGGTAATATGCCAAGGTTTGTTGTAAATAAACTTCAGAGAATCCTGAATGAAAGGAACAGGTCAATTAAAGGCTCAACTTTACTCATTGTCGGGATTACTTATAAAAATGATGTAAATGACCTCAGGGAATCTCCCAGCCTTGAGGTGTTTAAACTGTTGGAAGAATTAGGGGCAAAAGTCGATTTTTTTGATTCTTATATTAAAAGTTTTAATAATGATAATGGTGAATACAGGTCTATAGAACTGAATGAAAAATCTTTGCAGTCTTATGAATGTGTGTTAATTTTGACAGCTCATAAAAACGTAGATTATAACTTTATTCTGGAGAATTCAAGGCTAATTTTTGATACAAGAAATGTTTTTAAAGATTGTGAAGATTCTAAGGTTGTAAGGCTTTGAAAATTTCAACCTTCTAAAGTTTAACATTTTATATAGAGTAGTATAC
>QNDJ01000165.1 GCA_003644825.1 Candidatus Zhuqueibacterota bacterium
AAACTTTTAACCGGTGAAATTAAGGACGTGCATGACGTCATGGTAGCGGTTGAGAAAGCTAATACCAGTTTTGAGTTAATGATGGAAATCAGAAATAAAATGCTGGATGCATACAGAGAAATAATGAGGATGCAGGTATAAAATGTTACAGTTTTTCAAATCATTTGTAAAACAGGGAAAATCGGTTTTCGGGAAATTAAGCCCAAAACAGAAGGTTATAATCGGGCTTATTTCAGTAGTCAGTGTTATTTTGATAATTGTTTTAATGAACTGGGTAAGTGAAAAGCAGTTTGTAATACTTTTTTCGAATCTTGACCCGAAAGATGCTCAACTTATAGTACAGAAACTGGAAGATGAAGGAATTTCATATAAACTTCAGGAGGAGGGGACTGTGATTCTTGTTCCTGAAGGGACTGAATTGAGATTGAGATTGAAAATGGCAAGTGAAGGTCTTCCACAGATGGGTGGTGTGGGATTTGAGCTATTCGATAAAACTGCTCTTGGTATGACGGATTTTGTCCAGAAATTGAATTTCAGGAGGGCACTGGAAGGTGAACTTGCTCGAACAATTCGTTCACTGGAAGCTGTAACCAGAGCAAGAGTCAGTATAGTTATGCCGGAACCAAGCCTGTTTATAGAGGATAAAAAAGAGGCAACCGCAAGTGTTTTGATTGGATTGAAGCCTAACACTACTCTTTCAAAAGAACAGGTAAGAAGTATTGCAAATCTTGTTGCTTTTAGTGTTGAAGGTCTGCGTCCTGAAAATATCAGTATAGTTGATGTTTATGGAAATTTACTTTCAGAAGATTTAAATAGAGAACCTATAATTGCTTTAACTGCCAATCAGATTCAATTACAGAGGTCTATAGAAGAAGAACTAAGGAAAAAGGTAGAAACACAGTTAAATACTGCTCTTGGGCCCGGGAATTCAATTGTGAGGGTTGCAGCTGAAATGGATTTTAAACAGGTGAAACGATATTCTGAAAGTTATGACCCGGAAAATAGAGTTGTAAGAAGTGAAGAAAGACACGAAGAATCAGGTGCTTCAATAGATACATTGAGTACACCATCAAGGTCTGAAGTTTCCATAACAAATTATGAAATTAATAAAGTAACAGAGGATGTAAATGACCACCTTGGAAAAATAAAGAGATTAACGGTTTCTGTGGCGGTAAATGGAACTTATAGAGATTTGGGTGGTGGAAAAAGAGAGTATGTTCCTCGGACTCCAGAAGAACTCAGTAGAATCGAAACAATGGTAAAAAATGCTGTTGGATATAATGAAGCCAGGGGTGACCAGATTAATGTTGTAGATTTTCAATTTGATACGACAATAAAAGATGAAGAAATGAAAAGACAGAGGGAAGAACAGCGAAAAGAAATGATGCAAAAGATTTTAAGATGGACTTTAATGTCGATTGCAGGTATCGCTTTTCTTATAGTTTTGAGGTCAATATTCAAGAGCCTTGATATGTTATTACCAAAACCTAAACCGAAACCCGCTATTGATATAGAAGCAGAAGCAATAGAAGAAGAGATTTCTGCTGAGGCTCAAAGGAGAGCACAGATGTTAGAGCAGGTAGCAAAATTTACCAAAGAAAAACCTGCAAATGTTGCAGCTCTCCTTAATACATGGTTAATAGAGGAGAAATAGAAATATGGAGATTTCGCTTGAAAATTTAACGGGGAGGCAGAAAGCCGCTATTCTAATCATTGCAATAGGTCCTGAATCTGCTTCTCAGATATTTAAAAACCTCAAGGATAAAGATATTGAAAAACTTTCAATAGAAGTGGCAAGTATGAAGGACATTCCATCGACGGTAATGGAGGCTGTTGTAGAAGAGTTTTACCAGATGATTATGGCACAGGAATATATTTCTCAGGGTGGTCTGGAATATGCAAAACAGGTTCTTGAGAAGGCTCTTGGACCAAGAAAAGCTCACGAGATTGTATCCAAAGTTGAGTCAGCAATTCACGTTAGCGGTTTTAAGCTTTTAAAAGAAGTTGACCCGAATCAGCTATTAAATTTTATACAGCATGAGCATCCACAGACTATTTCTCTTATTCTGGCGAATCTGGAACCTCAGCAAACAGCATCAATTCTTGCTGATCTTCCGCCTGAAATTAAAGCTGATGTTGCCTATAGAATAGCTACAATGGGGAAAATTTCGCCTGATTTATTGAGTGATATAGAGGGTGTTCTTGAAAATCAGGTTGAATCAGTATTCGGACAGGACTTGAGTGCAGCAGGTGGTGCAAAAGCAGTTGCCGAAATCCTGAATCTGTCAAGCAGGTCAACAGAAAAAACAATTCTTGCTGACCTTGAAAAACGAAATCCAGAACTGGCAACTGAAATTAAAAATCTTATGTTTGTATTTGAGGATATTGTTTTGCTGGATGACAGGTCAGTTCAGAGAGTTTTAAGAGAAGTAGAGTCAAAGGACCTCAGTTTAGCTCTTAAGGTAGCTACAGATGAAGTGAAAGACCTGATATTCAGGAATATGTCTGAAAGAGCGGCTAACATTATTAAGGAAGAACTGGAATTTATGGGTCCTGTTCGTCTGAAAGATGTCGAAGAAGCTCAGATGAAAATAGTTGAAGTTATAAGAAATCTCGAAGAAGAAGGCGAAATTGTGATTTCAGGTAGAGGTGGAGAGGAGGAAATAGTTGCTTAAAGTTATTAAATCTCCTGTTAAAATTAAAAACATTAAATCAATTAAAGGGCTCACTACAAAGAAAGAAATCGCTTTTGAGGAGTTTGTTACAGAGGATGTTGAGGAGAAAATTAGACGCAAAGTAAAAAAGGAAATAGGAGAAAAAATAAAAAAATTACTCGAAGAAAAGTCAAAAAAATTTGATGAAAAAATAGAAGAAGAAAGAAAAATATGGTATCAAAAAGGACTTGAAGAAGGTGAAGAAAAAGGGTTAAAAATCGGTGAAGAAAAGCTTAAAGATTTAATTGAAACTGTTCAGAAACTTCTAACAGATATAAACAATAAGAGAAATAAGGTAATTTTGGAAGCGGAAAAAACTATTGTCGGGCTGGCTTTTCAAATAGCAAGCGAAATTGTGAAAAAGGAAATCCAGGAAGATAATGATATTATCATAGAAGTTGTAAAAGATGCGTTAAAATATGCTACTGAAGAAGGGAAATTAGTAGTAAGATTGAATCCTGAGGATTTGACTGTTATTCAGGAAAGGTCTTTTTTTCCTTCCACGAAGGGAGGAAAAAACATTGAAATAATAGGCGATGCTCAAGTTTCTCGAGGTGGTTGTTATATTGAAACAAATGCAGGTGAGATTGATGCAACAATTGAAACAAGATTAAAAGAGATGGAAAAGAAATTACTACAAAGCCTGAAAGAAAATGAATGAAAGCGAAATTGTAGCTCAAATATTCAATAAATATTCAAAAATAATAAAATCGAGTCAGCCGGTAAAGTTAACGGGTAAAGTTAAACAGGTTGTAGGATTAATAATTGAATCAGAGGGTCCATCAGTTTCTGTAGGAGAGAGATGTGCTCTAAGAACAAAAGATGGTAAACATGCAGGCTATGCGGAAGTAGTAGGGTTCAGAGATAACAGGATTTTGCTTATGCCTTTGGGGGATGTATTTGGGATAGCCCCGGGCAGTGATGTAGTTGCTACTGGAGAACCTTTTGCGATTCCTGTTGGTGAAAAACTTCTTGGAAGGGTCGTCGATGCTTTTGGAATGCCCATCGATGGGAAAGGACCTATTGAATTTGAAAAAAAGCAGAATATATACAATAAATCACCAAAGCCAATGGAAAGACAGAGGATTGTTGAACCTATAGCAACAGGTATAAAGGCAATAGATTCTGTTTTAACTCTTGGTAAAGGCCAGCGTGTCGGAATATTTTCAGGAAGCGGAATAGGAAAGTCTATACTGATGGGTATGATCGCAAGAAATACCAATGCAGATGTTAATATAATCGGGCTGGTCGGTGAAAGAGGAAGAGAAGTAAAAGAGTTTGTTGAGCAGGTTTTAGGAGAAGAAGGGTTAAAGAGGTCTGTAGTAGTTGCGGTAACGAGTGATCAACCGGCTCTTTTAAGGGTAAAAGGTGCTTTTACTGCTACTGCTTTAGCGGAATATTTTAGAGATAAAGGCAAAGATGTAATGTTATTTATGGATTCTGCTACAAGAATTGCTATGGCACAGAGAGAGATAGGGTTGTCTGCAGGGGAACCTCCAACAGCTAAAGGTTATCCGCCTTCAGTTTTTTCTCTGTTACCAAAACTTCTTGAAAGAGCAGGGTTTTCAGGATATGGAAGTATTACTGCAATATATACTGTTCTTGTTGAAGGAGATGATCTGACAGAACCAATTTCGGATAGTCTGAGGGCAATCCTTGACGGTCACATAGTACTGTCAAGAAGATTAGCTTCTGCTAATCATTATCCTGCTATAGATATACTGGAAAGTGTATCAAGGTTAATGATAGATGTAGTTACACCTGAACACAGGAGTTCTGCGGCTAAGTTAATTGACCTTGTGGCAACTTATAGAGAAGCGGAAGATTTAATAAACATTGGAGCTTATGTAAAAGGAAGTAATCCGAAAATTGACCTTTCAATTGAGATGATGAATTCAATAAATGCTTTTTTAAGACAGGATATTTATGAATCTTCCGATTATGAAGAGACAATAAATAAATTAAACGATATGATGGCAAATGTAACCCTGAATTAATAAAATGAACAGATACAGGTTCAAACTTAAAAAAGTACTTGATGTAAAAGATATTTATAAGGAATTGAGAAGAAGAGACTTAAAAAATTCTTTATTAAGACTTAGTAAGGAAGAGAATGTGCTCAAAGATTTGAAAGAAGAATTGAGAATTTCTCAGAATGAAGTAAAATTAAAAAGAAAAAAGTTACTTTCTTGTTTTGAACTTTCTTTTTATTATTCATATTTTAATTTTTTATCGACATTAATAGATATACAGGTAAAAAAGATTGAGAGAGTAAAAAAAGATGTTGAGAATAAAAGAAAGAAATTGATTGAAGCATCTAAAGAAAAAGAGATCATTGAAAAATTAAAGGAGAAAAGCTGGGAAGCATATCTGGCTGAATTTCAGA
>QNDJ01000166.1 GCA_003644825.1 Candidatus Zhuqueibacterota bacterium
CTTCTTTATCTGTTTACCAATTAGATTTGAAATTGTTTCTGGTATGTCTATATTTAGATAAAGTTTTGCCAAATCCACCTTTACTTCATTATTTTCATAATCAATCTCCAATGCGGAAAGCATTTTTAAATCTCGCATAAAAACATACTGATTGTAAGTGTCCTGGTATGGATTATCAAACAAATCTGAATCTTCTATTTTACTTTCCTTAAAGTATCCTCGTATTGTTCAAGTTCGTAGTATTTGAAAAATCCGCCTGTATTGTCTTTGTTATATTTCTCTTTTACATCCTTTTCTTTAGAAATACCAGACTTATCATAATCCAGAACTTCCTTCATTCTTGGCAAAATTATTATATTAAATTGTCCCCCTAAATTCTATATTAATCCATTTCCGCCCCATTTTATGAGCAACTGCGGCAGTTACTCTTTTGCCCGAAAAGAAATCCATAACTAAATTATCCTTATTATAACCTGTATGAATTATCCGTTATAACAATTTTTCAGGTAATTGCGTGGGGAACTGTATTCCCAAGTTCTTTACAATTAAAAACAGGACCATCAATACAAACATACTTGTTGCCTATTGCACAGTGACCGCATTTTCCGATACCGCATTTCATATATCGTTCGAGAGTAAAAATAACTTTTTCTTCTTTCAAACCCATTCTCAGCAGTTCATTAACTGTGGATTTTATCATAACTGGTGGACCACATATAAAAGCCCAGGTTTTCCCGGGGTCTATTTTAACCCGGGATAATAATGTTGTAACAACACCAACATTGCCTTTCCAGCCGTTATCAGCTTTATCTACAGTTTCGAGGAATTCAACCGCCGGGTCTTCTCTCCAGGCTGATAACTGGCGTTTGTATAACCTATCTTCAGGAGTTTTCGCACCGTAAAGTATAATACAACGACCCGATTTCTCCTTCCTATTCAGGAGATATAGAATTAACGACCTCAACGGGGCTAATCCAATACCACCACCAATTATTAGAATATTATCTTCCTTGATTTCTTCAAAAGGAAAATGGTTTCCAAAAGGTCCCCTTATTCCAATTTCATCTCCTTCCTTTTTTAAATACAGAGCATTCGATACATAACCAACTGCCCTGACAGTAATATCAAAATTTTCTCTATTATCAGGATTTGATGAAATACTTACTGGAATTTCTCCATATCCAAAAACAGAAACTTCTATGAACTGACCTGGATAGAATTTAAAACCGTTCCGTTCTTCTCTGGATTTTAATCGAAGGGTAAAAGTTTTTACATCCGGTGTTTCCTTTATTATATTCTCAATTACTACAGGTTCGGGGATGTAAATATTTTTCAAGTTAGTACCTTAATATTTCAGTTTTTATTACCTAAACTTTTCAATTTATCTCTGATTTCAGCAGCCCTTTCGAATTCCTGATTTTTTATTGCTTTTTTCAGTTCAATTTCGAGCCTTTGCTTTTTGGACATAGGAATCATTTCTTCCAGACTCTTTTTCCAGTTTCTTAGAAAAGTAAGTTCTGGGCTCAGTTCTTCCTCTTCTTCCTGGTCATATTCCCGGTAAAACCTTTTTATTTCTCTAATTCCCTCATCAACAATTCTCAGAGCCTGTTTATATTCCTTTTTTTCCATATATATGGTAGCTCTTGCCCTGGTATTCATCATCTTTATATAAGGGAAATACTGAGCAAATAACCATTTTTCCTCATCAGATATTGCATATCTATTTGTAAATTCAATTAATCGAAGGTTGCGTTCAGTATCCCTTCTTGCTAATTCATATTCTTCCAGCTGGAAAAAACTCAGGTATCTATAATAATATTGAATAGCTTCCCTCTGTAGTTTAAGGCAATCATCTATGTTAAGGTGAAAGTTCTCATCCGAACCATATTTTTCTATATGTTCTTTAACCAGATATTTGTAATGTTCCAGAAGGGACTCCCTGCCATAAGGTCTCTTACCATCTGGTCTGCCAGAAATTTCCATCTGCAATAACCCGAGGTCAAGACGCATTTGAATCTTTTCTTTTCCATCGCTACCAATAATCTTTCTGACCGTTACTTCTCCCGGAATAAATTCCCACCCTTCTATTATGTCTCTAATATCTTTGCTCAAATTTAACCCTCCTTTTCATTTTTCAGTATAATGTAATTTACAAATTTTTTTACTTTAAGTATAACATTTTTTTTGAAATAAAGAAATTATTTCCTTTCAAACATACTATGTAAATTCCTGAAGATACCTTTACCCCTTTTTCATTGGTTCCAATCCATGTCAGCCGATAGTTACCTTTACTCATAAAACCTGAAGATAAAGTCTTTACTAATTTCCCCGTTATATCATAAATTTTCAGTTCAAAATATCCATCATTACCAATTATGAATGAAATGTGTGTCTGCTCATTAAAAGGATTAGGAAAATTCTGCATCAGACAATTTTCACAGGTAAAAGCAAGCTTTGTAACTTTTTTCAAAATATCTTCATTTTTATCAAGAATAACATCCCTTGTTAAAAAATTCAAATCGACTTCAAACTGAAACTCTTCAACAATATCATCTATATATATGTTTTCAGTAATTTCTTTATTTTCACCGATCAGAGTAATATCAACAGGTATTTTAAAAATTGGCGCTTCAAATTGAACCTGTTTTATTATAACAGATACGATATTTTTTCTTTTTTCTATATTCTTTTTTACAGACCATTCAACAGAGAGGATGGGGTATCCTTTTCCAAAAATCCACTGATTAAAAAACCAGTCTAAATCTTTGCCGTATACTTCCTCACAAACGTTAATAAAATCTCTGGTATCAGCATTCTTGTAAGCAAATCTGCTGGCATAGGTTTTTATTATTTTCCACCATTTTTCATCTCCTGTAATGCGTCTTAACATATGTAATACCAGAGCACCTTTCTGATATTCATTAGCCCCAAAAAGATACCCGGGTGGGGGATTAAAAATAGCATAACTTCTCTTTTTCTCTTCCTCAAAAACCCTGTATTTAAAATTTTTCAATCTCTTTTTAAACTGCTTTTCACCATACTTATACTCAGTATAAAGAGCATCAAAGTAGGTTGCAAAGCTTTCATTCAGCCATATATGTTCCCAGTCGAGCAGAGTAACCATATCTCCAAACCACATATGAGCAAGTTCGTGAGCAAAACCACTTTCTGCCCCTTTGTTTCCTCTAATCCATCCTCTATTAATGGTGGTCATTGTCTGGTGTTCCATACCACCAAAAGAAAAAGGTTGTATTGCAGCCATACCATATTTCTCAAAAGGGTAAGGATGAATATGGGTCGAATAGAAATTCATCATATCAACTACATTCTCAAAATCTATCCTTGCCTTTTCAATATCTTCCGGGAAAACATAATATTTCACCTCTATACTATCATTTTCTGGAGTAATATAATAATCTGAAAAGGTTGTATATTTTCCCATTGTAACACAGAAAAGGTAAGTAGCCATCGGATAACTCTCAGACCAGTGATATGTAACAGTATTATCAATACTGTTATACGATGTTTCTACCAGAAGCCCATTTGAAGCAACTTTGTATTCATCAGGGACAGTAACAATAATATCGGCTGTAGCCTTATCCCAGGGTTCATCATAGCAGGGAAACCAGAACCGGGCATTAGATGGCTCAGACATCGTATACGCACACCTATCATAGTAGAAAAATCCTATATTCTGGCGTCCTTCATAACTCTCATAATCGATTTCCACAGAAAAGGTGTCCCCTGTGTTGTAAGTTTCAGGTAAGATTATACTGATTCCATCGCCTTCGTCAATAAAATTTACCTGGTTATTATTTACATTAACAGCTTTTATTATAAGGTCAACAGAATGAAAAAATAAAGAATCAATACCATTTTCTCTTGATTCACATTTAATTATTACTTTACCCGAAAAATATGTTGACTCGAGAGGGAAGTTCAATTCAAGGTTATAATGGAGCACATCAAAGGAATGAAACCTTTCAGCCTGGTAGGTACTCTGCTTTAAAAATCCACCTTTGTTTTCAAATTGCTCAGGGGTATAAAATAATTCCTGAGGAAAAATGTAACCCACCCAAAGTAAAATCGCAATTAAAATGATAAACTTTCTAATCATTGAAATAAAAACAAATCAGTTCACAGGTTCAAAACAGATGACATTTTTTTTACTCCAGCTTTTTCCACATTTCAATAAATTTAACAGCAGATTCAACAAATCTTTCAACTCTTTTTCTTCCTCTCTCAACCGTAGCATCTTTTGGGTTTCCGGAAGTAACAATGCCAGTGTTAGATAATTCTCTTGTGCTTGCCTTTTTCCCTACTCGTTCTGGTAGAAAAAGTTTAGCAGAAGTTACTCTTTGAAGGTTTGGTTCTTCATCTATGTGCTTCATCATCCTTTCAACTTCTGGAGGAAAAGTTAATATCGGTTTCTCTGCTTTAGACATATCAACAAGGCTGTTTGTTAAATAGAGCATCAATGATGTTTCATTTACTCCACCGTGCCAGTCGTATGGTATAGGTTTTTCTTGAGTATTTTTTTCTTCCGGAACTACGATACCACTTAATTCCACTGCCGTTGCAGGAGTATTATGATTAATTTTATGTATTACATTCTGAACGGAAGTTTTATTCCCGCCGTGTCCGTTATAGATTAAGATTTTTCTGAACCCGTGTCTGATTAAACTCTGGGCAGTCTCAAATACCACTGCTTCAAATGTTGAAGGAGAAAGGGTTATTGTACCCGGAAAACCCATATGATGCTCAGAAATTCCAGCAAAAACAGCAGGCGAAACAATAACATCCGTCCTCTGGGCTATTAACTTGCAAATCTCAACCGATGCATACAGGTCTGTGCATAATGGAAGATGTTTTCCGTGCTGTTCGATACTCCCCACAGGAATGATAACCATATCTGTTCTTTTAAGCGCTTCTTCAACATCTTCCCAGGTCATATGTGGTAAATAGTTTTTTACTTTTACTTCCTTGAATAAATAATTTATCTTTTCCTGTGAAAAAACTACCGAACTTAATAAAATTATTGCAAATGTTGTTCTTAATAAAGTCTTCATATTAACTCCTCATTAGTTTATTTTTATC
>QNDJ01000167.1 GCA_003644825.1 Candidatus Zhuqueibacterota bacterium
AATTAGATATCTTGACAGGAAAAAATATATTTTATATGCAGTAGTTGTTATGCCCGACCATTTTCATCTTATTATTCAGCCCGTTGAGAAAGAATAAGATACTTATTATTCACTTTCCGAAATTATGCATAGTATTAAAAGTTATACAGCCCATAAAATCAGTAGGTCAACCGTCTCGGTTGACAACAACCAAACGGGTTCAACCGTCTCGGTTGACAACTCGGTTGACAGAGACCAAATCAGTAGGTTAACCGTCCCGGTTGACAATAATAAGACAAACAAAATGTCAATCGACAGGCAAATATGGCAACATGAAAACTTTGACAGAATTATAAGGAATGAGGAAGAATTTTTTGAGAAAATGAATTACATATTGAATAACCCTGTTAAATCGGGGCTTGTTGATAAACCGGGCAAATACAAATGGTTGTATTATATTGGTGGTAAAATGGAAGATGGGGCAACAATAATTGTTGATGATAAGAAGAAAAGCGAGGACGCTTGTCCTACTATCCATTTTAATGACACGGATTATGCAAAAGCTATGGTAAGTTATTTGGCTTTTATTGTAAGTAGAATTCCAGATGTAAATTCTAATTTATGTCACTGGAATAGTATTTGGGAAATAATATCTAACACTTTTGCTCGTCAAGCCCTTCCTATGAACTGGGATTTTATTGAGAATAATGTTTTTGCTCAAAAGGGGTATAGTTTTTATAATATATTAAAATCAATATTGAGTATTTTTAAAACAATTAATATAGATAATAATTCTAAAAAAAATGTATTACAATATTCAGCTTCTAATCTTTCATACGCAGATAACTATTTTGATGCGGTCTTTACGGACCCGCCTTATTATGATAATGTTCCATATTCATATCTTTCAGATTTTTTCTATGTATGGTTAAAAAGGACAGTTGGTGATTTATATCCGGAATTATTCTCAACGCCTCTTACTCCGAAGAGTAAAGAGATAGTTGCATACACAAATAACAGAAGCTGGGAAGAAGCAAAGGCACTATTTGAGGAAAACCTGAAAAAAGCCTTTCAGGAGATTTACAGGGTTCTTAAACCGGATGGTATTGCAACAATTGTTTATACTCACAAATCTACTTCAGGCTGGGAGACATTGATAAATTCTCTTTTAGATTCGGGATTGGTTGTAACGGCATCCTGGCCTGTTGATACAGAGATGAGAGCAAGGCTGAGGGCAAGAGAATCTGCAGCACTGGCATCATCAATATATTTTGTAACCCGTAAAATAAAAAGAAATGAAACAGGATGGTATAATAAAGTAAAAGAGGAGATAAAAAAACATATTTATCAAAAACTTGAACGATTGTGGCAGGAAGGTATCTCAGGAGCGGATTATTTTATTGCAGCCATAGGGTTATCTATTGAGGTTTTTGGTAAATATGAAAAGGTTATGGATTATGAAGGAAATATAATAAGAGCAGATAAACTGCTGGATTTTGTTAGAGAGATAGTTACTGATTATGCAGTAAGGCAGATTTTACATAACGGAATTGCTGGGGAACTTTCGCCCTTAACGAGGTTTTATTTACTCTGGAGATGGACATATAAAGAAGCAAAAGTTCATTTTGATGATGCAAGAAAACTTGCCCAGTCAACAGGTATAGACCTTGCAAAGGAGTGGAATAAAGGGTTTATAAGGAAAGAAAAAGAGTTCATAAAGGTTCTTGGTCCCCAGGAAAGAAGACTGAAAGAGCTTGAGGAATCAAACGAACTTATAGATGTTCTCCACAGGGTTTTAATCTTATGGAAGGAAGGTAAAAGAGAAGAAATGAAAAAAATACTTGCTACAACTGAATATGGCAATAAGGATTCCTTTTACAGGGTCGCTCAGGCAGTATCTGAAACGTTACTCATGGATAGTGGTGAGAAAAGACTTATTGATGGATTTCTTTCTGGAAAAGAAAAATTATTAGATGAAATAAAAAATAAGGATAAACAAGAAGAAATTTTTAAAAAAAATTGATATGAAATTCTTATTTTTAATTTAAAAAGCAGGTGAAAAAATGAAGCCATTTTCAACTATAGCTATACCGCATAAAGATATACTTGAGGGCAAGCTAACTATGGATATTTTTGCAGCGGACCTCTGGGAAGTGTTTAAAGATAGAGCGCCAGATGAGTATCAGGACTCTACCATCTTTTTCAGAAAAACATACGAAACAAAAGGACTGATAAATCTTTTAGATATTACCGAAAAAAGGATTAAAGGTGAAGGTGGAGACCCGATTATTCAGCTTCAGACCCCATTTGGTGGTGGAAAGACCCATTCTTTAATCGCTTTATATCACAAGGCAAAACTCTGGAAAGCTAAAACAGTAGTTATTGATGGAACTTCACTTGACCCAAGAGAGATTACCATCTGGGAAGAAATGGAAAATCAACTTACTGGAAATATAGAAACCTTAAAGGGTAGAACTTCGCCCGGAAGAGATAAGTTAAGGAGACTTTTTTACTCTCACCAGCCTCTTATAATTATGTTAGATGAAATACTTGAATATACAACTAAAGCCTCAAGTATAAAGGTTGGTGATTCAAATTTAGCTTCTCAGGTGCTTGCATTTGTTCAGGAACTTACAGGCACAATAAAAACACTTGATAAGTCCTTTTTAATTCTTACATTACCATCCAGTGTGATTGAGCATTATGATGAAAATGCGGAAAGGCTCTTTCAACAGTTGCAAAATATTACCGGAAGAATGGAAAGGGTTTACACACCGGTTTATGATGAAGAGATTAGCAGTATTATTAGAAAAAGACTTTTCGGCAGTATTAAAGAAGAAGAGGCAAGAAAGGTTATAGAAGAGTTCCTGGATTATGCTGAAAGAGAGGGAATATTTCCTGAAGGGGTGGAAAAATCAAGCTACAGGGAAAGATTTATAAAGAGTTATCCTTTTCAACCCGAGGTTGTAGATGTTTTGTATAAACGATGGGGAAGTTATCCCACTTTTCAAAGGACAAGGGGTGTTCTCAGGTTGCTTTCTCTGGTTGTGTATTCATTAAAAGATACTCAAAGACCATACATAAGATTGGCTGATTTTGACCTGAAAAATGATGATATTAAAAGAGAATTGATAAAACATATTGGTTCTGAATTTGATAGCATTATTGCTCAGGATTTAATTTCTGAAGAATCTGGTGCAAAAAAGGTGGATAAAGAACTTGGAGATGCATATTCGTCCTATTCATTTGGTAGTGCTGCAGCAACTACTATTTTTCTTTATTCATTTTCTGGTGGACCCGAGCGGGGTGCTACTATTAGTGAAGTTAAGCTTTCTTCTGTTGATGTTTCTGCACCAAGCAGTATAGTGGTAGAGGCAGTTTCCAAGTTAAAAGAAAATCTTTTCTATATTTCAGATGAAGGATTGTTCTTCACAAATCAGCCTAATCTAAATCGTATACTTTTAACTAAAATGCAGGGTATAGATAGTAAGATGCTTGAAGATGAAGAGAAAAATCTTTTAACTGAAAGCATTAAAAAAGACCAGTTTGAAATATTCCTGTGGCCCAGTAACTCCAAGGATGTTGCTGATACGAGAAGATTGAAATTAGTTATTCTGAGAAAAAATGATAGATGTAAAGAGTTCCTTGAAGAATGTGGTGAGCGGCCAAGGGTCTATCGAAATTCTATTATATTTCTTTGCCCTATGGAATCAGATAGAATAAATTTTGAGAGTTTTTTGAAGAAGAAACTTGCTTGGCAACTTATAGAAAATGATAAAACTCTTCAAATTACCGATGAACAAAAAAAGGAAATAAAGGATAGAATAAGAAGAACAAGGATGGAATCCAGAGACCGTATAAGAACTCTTTATCGAACTGTTTTTCTTCCATCAAAGGATGAATTTAAAGAGGTTGATTTAGGAATCCCCACTTATGGTGCAGAAGTTACAATAGATAAAGAAATTTATGAAAGATTGAGAAATGAAGGTGAAATCCTTGAAAGACTCAGCCCCTTATCCCTCAGGGAAAAATATCTTATAAGTAATAATTATGTTCAAACAAAAAATATTCTTGAATCTTTCTTTAAAACCCCAGGAGAAATAAGGATTATTTCGGATGATATACTTAAAAATTGTATAAAAGAAGGCGTTAAGCAAGGATTATTTGGTGTTGGGCGTATAGAGGATGAAAAAACTATTTGTTCTCATTTTAGAGAAGAATTTTTTCCTGAGATAGTGGATAAGGAAATTGTAATCAAAAAAGAACTTTGTTTGACTGAGTCAGTAGTAGGAAAAATTTCTGATGAGAAAATTGAAAGTTATATTGAAAAAATCAAAGAATGTGATAGTAATAAAGATATAGATAAGGCAAAGGAAGAAATCGAACAGAACGTTTTATCAATAGAACAACAAACAAAAATTGAAAGTATTGTCAGGAAAAAAAAGGAAGAACTGGAAGGCGTTATTGATAGAACTAAAAAATATCGTAATATTGAAATTAGATTGAATGTTCCTTCAGGTAAATTATCGGATATTGCGAGGATGATTCCTTACATTAAAAGTCAGTTTAATAATGTAGAAATAAAAGTAGAAATATCTGCCCGGGATGGTGAAATTTCAGTTTCGGACTATGAAGATAAAATTGAAGAGACAATCAGTCAGTCGGGTGCTAATGTTGAAAAAAAGTATTTAGAATGACATTTCCCTAATATAATCAGTTATTCAGAAGTGAAAGAGAAGTTGTGAGTTTTTGTGGTACCGCCCATAATTGTGCCACGAAAATGTTCTGACCAGTATCCTTTAATGGGGTGTTTTGCTCTGACCCTGTAATCGTACCGGTCGTTAACCTGTTTTCTGGAGAAACTGTAATATCCGTTATTATCTGTTCTTATTATTTGGGAAGCAGTCCATACAAGTTCAGTTCCTATTGTACTTCCTCTAACTACCGCAAATCCATATTCAACTTCTGCACCGGCGTAAGGCTGGTTATCCAGGTAGACTGTTCCTTCCACTTTACATAAGCCGTAGGTTTCATTTGTTCCACTTTTTTTGCAAAATAAAAACAGAGCTACTATGATAATT
>QNDJ01000168.1 GCA_003644825.1 Candidatus Zhuqueibacterota bacterium
ATCTAATTGGTATATTATTTCCAAAGAGTGAGAATACGAAAAATAAAATTATGAAAATAACCAGTATAAGTTATTTTTAAATACAGGTTGTAAATGAACAGGATACCTGACCCTCGGAAATAATTTTGTATGAATCGTAGGGTCGGGTATCCTATCCTGCCTGGCTGAGAAAAATTCTATTCCTACCTGTGTATTTATTGAGGCTTATGTTATTTTGTATAATCTATATAATTCGTTGTTTCTTTAAGAATTATAAATCAGAAAAAATTAAAAACTAATCAGATAATATTTCTTTTAGTGATTTATGTAAAATATTAATTGCTTCATCAATATGCTTTTCTTCAATTATAAGAGGTGGTCTGAATCTTATAGAATTAGAACCACACGGTAGTGATAGAACTTTATTTTCGTAAAGTTTTTTTCTTATTTGGTCTCTTTTTTCTGTTGTAGGAAGGTCAAATGCTATCATTAACCCCCTACCTCTTATATTGCTGATTTTTTCTTTAAAGTTATCCTGAAGATTATTGAGTTTGTTAAGAAAATAATTTCCCATTTTTTCTGCATTTTCAATCAGATTTTCTTCATCGATAATTTCGAGATATTTCTGGAATCTTACCATATCGACAAGGTTTCCACCCCAGGTAGAATTTATCCTGCTTGCTTCTTCAAAAACATTATTTTTAACTTTTTTTATTCTGTTGCTGCAGAGTATACCACAGACCTGTGTTTTTTTCCCGAAAGCCATAATATCAGGTGCAACTTCAAAATGCTCGTATGCCCACATTTTCCCGGTAAGTCCAACGCCAGTTTGAACCTCATCAAAAATCAGAAGTATATCATTTTCATCTGCTATTTTTCTGAGTTCCTGAAAGAATTCTCTTCTGAAATGATTATCTCCACCTTCACCCTGAATCGGTTCAATAATTATTCCTGCGATATCATCTCCTTCTTTTTCAATTACTTCATTTATCTGGTCGATACTCTGTTGTTCCAGTTCCTGAACTTTTTTAAGGTTTTCATCGTTAATCGGGAAGGTAATTTTTGGGTTGATTATTCTGGGCCAGTTAAATTTTGGGAAATATTTTGTTTTTCGTGGGTCAAAAGTATTTGTCATAGAAAGGGTATATCCTGTTCTTCCGTGAAAAGCCTGCTTAAAGTGAATTATTTTATGTCCCTTTTCTTCTTTTAATCCTTTTTCAAAGTTTTTTCTTACTTTCCAGTCAAAAGCAGTTTTAAGAGCATTTTCAACAGCAAGAGCCCCACCACTTATTAAAAATAGATTTGGTAATTCTTCAGGGATTCCTATTCTTGAGAAAGTTTCAACGAATTCTGCCATTTCAACAGTATAAACATCAGAATTGCTTGGTTTGTTTACGGCTACATACCCCAGTTTTTCCTTAAATTCTTTAGTTGTCATTTTTGGATGGTTCATTCCTACAGGAGAAGTTGCAAAAAATGAAAATAAATCCAGATAGTTTACTCTATTTTTTGAATCATAAATATACATTCCCTGACTTTTTTTAAGGTCACAAACAAGCCCCATAACATCAGGAAGCATATGTTTTGATATTACCTTATGTACATCTTCAGGTTTGATACTACTCATAGTATAATCTCCTTTTTTGTATTTACAATTATCGTGCGATTCTTTATCGTTAAAGAACTTTTAATTTATCAAATAATTTTAGTTTATGATTACCGGTAGCGGTTTTCATTATCGAAACAAGTTCTTTAATTTTATTTTTGTCTAGGGATGGTTCTGGTTTTTTCTTCAGGATTTTTTGAACTGTTTCGTGAGCTCTTTCTCCGGCGTTTTTTTCTAAAATTTTTCCTTCTCCCCCAAGGACATTTCTATCGATAACATCGGATGGGGAAAAGTATTCTTTTTTATGCCATTTTATAGTTAATGGTGATGAGAGGAAATGGTCTCCTTTATAAATGTTACCGATAAGGTCTTCAGTAAGATTTTCACCTCTTCTTGCTATTCCTTCAATTAATCTTAGTGCCATACCGCAGATTTCATTATCAATTACCAATTTTTCAAGGCTCTGTGTGCTTTCAAAGTTAAGCATTCCCGGTCCAGAAACAACATTTATTCCAGCCAGTGCAGCAAGCACAGCCCCAGTAGCACTCTCAATACCTGCCTGTGAATCGAGGATTTTAGCATCACTCAATCCCATATAAGCGTGAGTTGGTAAACCGAATTTTTTTCCTATCTGACTGTAAGCTACATCAATCATCATTGTTTCAATAGCACCCATAGGTGTAGTACCTTTTCTCATATCAAAGGCTGATGGTGACCCACCATAAATTACAGGCGCTCCTGGTTTTACTGCCTGGGAAATAACTATTCCGCTTAGAGTTTCTGCGGTGTGTTGAACGAGAGTTCCCGCAAGTGTAACCGGGGCAGTTGCACCGGAAAGGGGCATCGATACAAATTCCGTGGGAATCCCCACTTTTGCACACTCAATAACGCTCTGGCAGGTAAGTTTGCTCCATTTTAAAGGAGGTGATGGACAGGCATCAAAAATTGCAAGGGGCTTCTCCTTCAGGTTATTTGAGTCCCCACGAATTACCTCGAGCATTTTAAACATAAGCTGTATTCCATCCGTAGAGAAAATTCCTGTGATAACAGGTTTTCTACAATAAAGAAGAGCAATAAGCAATCTGTATGAATCCGCAATTTCCTCAGGAACATCCGATGAGATTATACCCGTGCTCTGAGCCTTGATATATTCTAATCTATCAGTGAGAGCTGAAAAATTTATAAGGTCATCTGTTTCAGCTTTTCTGATTGATTTTGAAGGGTAATCCAGTATATTCAGAGCTGCAGAACCGGGGTTGAAATAAACATTATCTTTTTCCAGTACAAGAGATAAATTTTCTTCTCTGTCATAAATATTGATAGATTTTGGAACACTGCTTAATGCTTTTTCTATGTCATTTTCATTGAAATAAGCTTTTGAATCTTTGAAATCTACTTTTATTCCGGAGCTTTCCAGTATTTGAAGTGCTTCATTGTTTTCTATATAAATGCCCTGTTTTTTCAAAACATAATAAGCACTGGAAATGATGAGTTTTTCAAAATTTTCATCAAGGAGTTCGAGTTTTGGACGTCTGGTTGTCATAACTTATATACCTTTATTTTTATGTAATGAAGAAGGAAAAATTTCTTCAGAAGAAATTATTAAATGGAGAAATTTAATTTCATTTTTTTTGATTATTTTGAAAAACCGTTTCATAAATCTTTTTTATAAATTCGGGTGTTGTGCCACAGCAGCCGCCGACTATTTTTGCACCTGAGGAAATAATTTCAGGTATATCTTTTGAGTATTCTTCTGGTGATTGTTTATACACCGTTTTACCATGTTCGAAGACAGGTTGTCCTGCATTTGCTTCAGCAAGGAGAGGGAGTTTTGTGTATTTTCTCATTTCTCTGACAAGTGGTATAAAATCCTTACTACCAAGTGAACAATTTGAGCCTACCACTGAGGTTCCTTCATCTTCAAAAGATTTAAAAGAAGTTTCAATATTATCACCCATTACTGTTCTAAATCCTTTTGGACCTTTGTTAAATGTCATAGAAGTAAAAACGGGAATATCCTGTGTAATTTTTCTAATAGCTTTCAATGCACAGAGGGCTTCTCTTTTATCGAACATAGTTTCAATAATGAAGAAATCGACGCCACCTTTTAAGAGGGCATCAGCCTGTTCTTCAAAGACCTCAATAAATTCGTTCTCGGAGTATTCACCTACAGGCTTGAGGAACTTACCAGTGGGGCCTATGTCACCGGCAACATATTTTTCTTCGGGGCAAACAGATTTTGCGTTTTTAACTGCCTGCAGGTTAATTTCGAACACTTTTTTCTCAAGTCCTTTTCCTGAGAGTTTAATTCTGTTAGCTCCAAAAGTATTTGTCAGAACTGCATCAGCTCCTGCTTCGAAGTATTGTTTATGAAAGCCGGATATTGTTTCAGGTCTGGTTAGGTTCCAGCTTTCAGGTGCTTCATCACCTATACCGGCGCTCATTATGAGTGTGCCCATTGCACCATCAAGAAGAAATACTCTTTCATCTATTCTTTCAAGTACCGATTTTTTCATATATTATCTTGATAATTAGTTTATGTTTAATTAGATTATAATTTAATTGAAATAAAAATATTAGTCAAGATTTATTTTATGTTTATAATACCTAGATATGTAATAAAAGAACATATAGGGCCTTTTTTTGTTGGTCTTGGTGTGATATTATTTATATTTTTAACAAATTTTATTGCCCAGAATTTTAATATTCTTATTGGAAAAGGATTAAAGATTAATGTAATATTAGAGCTTATTTTTTTAAATTTGGCCTGGATTGTAGCGCTGGCTGTTCCAATGGCGGTATTAATTGCAACATTGATGGCATTTGGTAGATTTTCTGGTGATAATGAGATTATTGCAATAAAATCGTGTGGAGTCAGTTTTTATTATATGATAGCTCCTGTTCTGATTATTGCGGGGATAATTGCCTTTGGAATAGTCGAATTTAATAATGAGGTTCTTCCAGATGCGAACCACAAAGCAAGATTGTTGATGTCTGATATATGGAGAAAAAAACCGAATCTATCCTTTGAAGAAGGTGTGTTTTCATCAAAAGATTTGATTGAAAATTACAGAATATTAATCAAAAAAATTGATAAAGGAACAGACTGGATATATAATATCACAATTTTTGACAGGTCTGAACAGGATGTTATGCGGACAATTCTGGCTGAAAAAGGTACAATGGTTTTTTCCGAAGAAACAGAGACCCTCATTCTCACTTTATATAATGGCGAACTACACGAAGTTGATTTAAAAAACCTTGAGAACTATAGAAGATTAAAGTTTGAAAAAAATAAATTTCATATTCCAGTATCAAATATGCAGTTGAGAAGGAGCCTGGAAGGCCCAAGAGGAGATAGAGAAATGTCTGCCAGTATGATGATGCAAGAAGTAAGAAAAGAAAAAAAATCAATTGAAAGGTGTAAAAAGGAAATTGAAAAAATTTTTAAAACAAAACTTAAAC
>QNDJ01000169.1 GCA_003644825.1 Candidatus Zhuqueibacterota bacterium
ATTTAAAATTATAGATAAAACTTCTCTTTATGAAAAAGCATTAACACTCCTTAAGAAAATCGATTTAAATATTCCTCTTAGTTTATTAGTAAAAGATTTGTCTCCCGGTCAAAAACAACTTGTTGAAATATTAAAAGCTTTATCTACATCTTCAAAAATAATTATAATGGACGAACCCACAACATCACTTACTAAAAAGGATACCCGTACCCTTTTCTCCATTATTAGAGAATTAAAATCTATGGGTATTTCAATAATCTATATATCTCACAGAATAGAAGAAGTATTAGAAATTACTGACAGAATAATATGTCTTAGAGATGGACAGAAGGTTGGAGAACTAAAAACAGAGAATGCTAATAGAAACATTCTGATAAAAATGATGATTGGTAGAGAAATCAATGAGTTTTTTCCAGAAAGCCATAAAAAAAGTAAAAATGTAATTTTCGAGATAAAAGAACTGAAATTAAAAGATTCACCTTACACAATTAACTTTAAATTACACAGTGGTGAAATATTAGGTATTGCCGGGCTTGTAGGTTCAGGAAGAACTGAAATTATCGAAACAATTTTTGGAATAAGAGAAAAAAAACAGGGGAAATTTTTTCTGGATAATAATCAAATTGATATAAACTCTCCTGTTGATGCTATTAATTTTGGCATAGGTTTTGTCCCGGAGGACAGACAACTTAAAGGATTAATTCTGAATCTTGCCATAAAAGAGAATATTACTCTACCATATTTGAAAAACATCTCTAAGTTTGGTATAGTTAATGGGAATGAACAAAAATCTATAGCAAGGTCAATAACAAAAAAATTAAATATAAAATCAACCTCTATAAATCAAACAGTTGTAAATTTAAGTGGTGGCAATCAACAAAAAATTGTTCTGGGTAAATGGTTGACATTAAAACCAAAGATACTCATTCTCGATGAACCCACAAAAGGTATAGACGTTGGTGCAAAAGCTGAAATTTACAGGATGATTCATAACCTTGCTGAAGAAGGTGTTGGAGTTATATTTATAAGTTCTGAACTTGAGGAAATTATCGGAATATGTGATAGAGTAATTGTTATATGTGAAAAAGAACTTAGAGGAGAACTCTTAAAAGATGAATTTTCAGAAGAAAAAATAATGCAAATAGCAACCGGAGGAAAATAGAATTGCTGAAAAAAGAACTCGGGCTGATAGGTGTTCTTTTCATTATGGTTTTAATTATTGGAACGATTAATCCAAATTTTTACAGTTCATATAATCTTCAAAACCTTACCAGACATATTGCTCTTTTATCGATATTTGCTATTGGAGAAGCTTTTGTAATAATTTCTGGGGGAATAGATTTATCAGTCGGTTCTATTATAGGTTTTACTGGACTTTTAGTTGCAGTCCTTGTGATGAATTCTGGTTTTCCAATTTTACTTGCACTGGTAGTTGTATTTGTAATTGTGCTTCTGGTTGGATTTATCCAGGGTGTATTGATTACAAAGTTATCTGTTCAACCTTTTATTATTACACTTGGTGGAATGATGATTCTTAGAGGTATTGCTCAAACTATAACAGAGGGAGGAAACCTGGGTTTTGGAGGAAAATATCTTAAGTTTAAATTTATAGGAACAGGTTCAATTTATGGTATTCCAGTTCCAGTTTTAATTTTGATTGCTGTTGCAGGTTGTGCATTTTTTATTACAAAGTATACTATTTTGGGTAAATATCTATATGCGATAGGTGGAAACATAGAAGCTGCTCGTTATTCAGGGGTAAGTGTAGCAAAAGTTCAAATAATAGCATATATTATTTCTGCCGGTTTAGCAGGTATTTCTGGTATAGTTTACGCAGCTTATTTACCATCAGCATCACCAAATGTGGGAATTGCTTATGAGCTTTATGCCATAGCAGCAGCTGTTCTTGGTGGATGTTCTTTGAGTGGTGGTGAGGGAACAATCTTTGGAGTAATAATCGGTGCCAGCATTATGCGGTTGATGAGTAATGGTATTGTTCTTATGGGTATTTCTACATTCTGGGAAAATACTATTATCGGAATCGTAATTATTGTTGCTGTAGTTTTTGATACTATGTTCCAGAGAACAAAAAAATAACATTATTCTTTAATTCTTTTTAATAAAAATTGGAGTTTAAATAAATATGAAATTACTGACAAAATGCAGGAGCTTAGTTATTCTTATTATTATATCAATACTTAAAAAATAATTAAATTTAAAGGAGGTAAAAAATGAAAAAGAAATTAACAATTGGTTTATTATCAGCAATAATTTTATTATTTTTCATAATTTCATTCACCTACGGACAGGAAAGTTCTAAAGGTTTAAAAGTGTTTATTTCGGTAGATATGGAAGGTATAACAGGTGTTGTTAACTGGGCTGAAACAGGTGGAAATACCAGCGATTACCAGTATTTCAGAAGAGTAATGACAAAGGAAACTAATGCTGCAATAGAAGGTGCTCTTGAGGCTGGTGCAACAGAAATCATCGTAAGAGATTCCCACGGAAGTGCAAGAAACATCCTCATTGAGGAACTGAACCCTGCCGCAAAACTCTTAAGGGATTGGTCTGGTGGATATATGAGTATGATGGAAGGAATTGACGAAACTTTTGATGCTGTAATTTTCGTTGGATACCACGCAAAGGCAGGCACCCCTAATGCCGTTTTAGAACATACAATGACCGGCAGTATAATGGATGTAAAAATAAATGGAATTTCTGTTCCGGAGGCTGGAATAAACGCAGCAATAGCAGGGTATTTTAATGTTCCTGTAGTATTTATCTCGGGAGATAAAGCAGTGTGTGAACAGGCAAAATCTCTTTTTGGAGATATTGAAACTGTAGCTGTAAAAAAAGGATTAGGAAGTAATGCCGCACTTAATCTTCCTCCTGAAAAAACAAGAAAACTTATAAAAAAAGGTGTTAAAAGAGCCCTTGAAAGATTAAAAGATTTTAAACCCTGGAAATTAAAATCACCCTATACTATAGAGGTTACTTTTAAAAAAGAAAATATGGCATACAGAGCTTCTCTGTATCCAGGTGCTAAAAGAACCGGAGACTGGAGTGTAGCGTTTACAAGTTATCAGTTTCTGGACATAATCAAGTTTTTTGCTTTAACTCATTGATGATATATTTTTATGTTAAAAGAAAAAGAGTTCTGGTTCATATTAAACCATACTACAGGCCTGGGTGATAAAAAGGTCTGGGAAATATACAAGAAGCTGAAAAAATCTAATATTGGTTTTACTGAATTCCTGAAACTGGATGACAGGAATATTATAGAATTATGCCAATTAAAAACTTCACAAATTGATTCTGTTAGAAATACATTCTCAAAAAAGAACGAGATATTAAAGAAGTGGAAAAGGTTGATAGAGTTAAATATAAGAATACATTTTTATGAAGATAAAGATTATCCTTTCAATTTAAAGAAGTTTCTGAAATATCCTCCACTATTTATTTATACTTATGGCAATTACAATATTCAGTATGAAAATAAAGTTGGTATTTTTAATTCGAGAAAGATATCACCTGAAGGGCTTGAAATCGTTTTTAAATTTGCATTAGGATTTCCTGAATCAGGCACATCTGTTATTTATGGAAATTCTCTGGAACCTTTTGAAATAATAGCCTATTCTTCTAAACTAAAAAATATTAATTCTATTATAGTTATTAACAGGGGTATATTTGAATTAATTACTAGTAAAAGTTTTAAAGAATTCAGAGTTTTTTGCAAGAACCTCGGCAGTGAAATAGATTTAACAAAAACATTAATTTTATCATTTGTTAATCCTGAATTTGGATGGTCTGTTCAAATTGAAAAAAGACGAAATGAAATCCTGTTTGCTCTTGCAGATATAATATTTGTTGTTGAGGCAAGAAGTAATGGAATTATCCATAAGAACTGCTTGAAAAGTATTACAGGAAATAAAAAAGTTTTTGTATATCTACCCTTTTCAAAACTAACTGAAACTGCGAGTGCTAATATAGATATAGCTGAAAATGGAGCTTATCCAGTTGCATTTGACAGTAATTACCTTAATGCAAGTATCATTTTTAAATATAAACCTGTAAATAAAAAGAAAGAAATTATAATTCCTCCAGTAATCGATTTCATCACAGAAATTTTAAAGATATTTGTATACCCAGGTATAAAAAAAGTAATAGATCCAGCCTGCAAAGAAGGAAGTTTTTTATACTCAACTTTTGATAAGGAAATAAGTAAAAGAAACTTTACCCTCGGATTTGAGATTAATCCAGAATATGTTTCTGAATGGTGGAAAAGAGATATGTTTGATTATGCAAGGTTATCAAATTTTTGTGGTTTGATTGATAATATAAAACTCGGACTTGAAAGTAACAAATTCAATATAGTTTTCAGCAACCTTGCCGATAGAAAGGATAAGTTCAATGAAAATAGCAACTCCTTTTCAGAAGTTGTAAACAATTTAATTAATAAATATAATTTATGGAAAATTAAGAATAAAGTTGATTTTAAAATTTCGAGAAGAGTAAACTCTGAAGAAACACCTCTGTTATTCAAATATCTTGATGAGAAAACTTCCCAGAGAGAAAGAATTGAATATATTACAGAAAGACTTCAATTCTATATAAATGAAAAATCAAAAAAACGTCTTATGAAACATCCTGATAGTCTTATTAATATGATATTATCTACAGACTCTGAAGTTTTCTATTTTGAAAGACTTATCCAGCTTATTAAGGATGATGGAACGGGTGCAGCAATAATTTCCCCTGCTCTATTTTCTTTTTTAACCACTATGGAAGTTAATAAATGGTTGGCTGAAAAAATATATATATCAGATATAATTAATACATCTAAACACTTTATTTTATTTTTTCATGGATTAAAAAATATGTACATCGATAAGTCGTTTAAACCTTCTGTATACCGGGTTTCTTCTCAAAAAGATTATTATAAAATAATTGAACTTATAAAAAATAGAGTAAAAAAAAGACAGTAGGTTATTTAGTTTATGTCCTTGAATGATATAAAAAAATTAAA
>QNDJ01000170.1 GCA_003644825.1 Candidatus Zhuqueibacterota bacterium
ATACAAATCCAGTAATACAGGTTGAAAATAGGGTTCTGCCCGAAAAAAGGATAATAAATGAATATAACAAAATGAGCCTTGTCAATTCTCCAATATTTAACAGAGCAGGTATTCAAAATAAAGGAGTAGAGAATTTCAGAAATGAAATATTAAAAAAAGAGGGCAATTTCCCGGAACTCCTGGGATTTACTCTTAACATTATTGCTTAAGACAATTGCCTCTCTATTATTAAAGCTTAAGCTCCTGAAAATACAGGAGTTTTTTATTGTAAAAACTGGTAAAAACAGTTAACTTATAAATTATAAAATTTTTTATAACTTATATTTAAAGTATAAATTAAAGTTAAAGTTATTAAATATCGATTATTAAATTGTATTAATACAATTATATTATATATAGTGGAAGATTTTAAATCATTAGGAAAAAGTTTTTTCTGCTTCTTTCTACTAACAATTTTATCAGTATCTTTATATCCTTTCAAGGATGTTGAAGCAGAAAGTATTTTATATTTTTCACCTGATTCTGCTTATATTTCTTTTTCTGATACAACTTTTAATTTTGGAGATGTAATTTACAACACTCAGGCCTATTATAAATATTTTTATGTATATAATAACGGGAATGATACTCTTTTCATCAATAGAATTGAATTACCCGCAAGTAGTGATTCAGTTAGCTTTTCGATATGGTATTACAATACAATAGTCCATAAGGATACAATACTTGCTGGCAGATATAAAAGGTGGAGAATACACTTTTTCCCTTATGAGAAAAAAACATATATGGACACAATAAGGATACATTCCAATGCAGTAAATGATTCAATAAAAAATTTATATATTACAGGATATGCAGACCCCGGCGACATAAGTGTAATGACAGACGAATATGATTTCGGAAACATTAAAGTTGGAACAAGTGTATGGGAATATTTTATAATTTTTAATGATGGAAGTTCGAACCTTACAATTACAGATATAAACATAAATGATACTGCATTTTCTGTAGATGATACATCTTTTGTAATAGACCCCTCAATCAGTGTTTCAAGAAGTGTGATTCTAACTTTTTCCCCATACCAGGTTAGAGAATTTATAGATACAATGCGTATTTTAAGTTCAGATATAGATGAACCAGAAACCCGTGTCATACTTCGGGGTGAAGGAAGTATTCCTGTTTTATCAACCACTTTAGAAACCCTGAACTTCGGAAGTAAGAATATTAACACTGTTGGTATATATAAACTTCCTGTAAAAAATGAAGGTGGATATGACTTAAATATCTATGATATAGACTGGAGTGATACGTCAGCTTTTACCCTCACTGATACATCTGAAGTTATTACTCCCGGGGAAAATTCTTCTATTTTTGTGAATTTTATGCCTTCAGAAGAAAAAGAATACAGGGACACTCTTAGAATTTATTCAAACAACTATAGTGATACAATTACATATCTTTATCTTGAAGGAACAGGGACAGCACCTGATATTGAAAATCAGAGCTATAATATAGATTTTGGGAATATATCGCTATACAATGAAAAAACCGATTCAATTATTATAAGGAACACAGGGTCTGGAAATTTAACTCTTTCAGGATTTTCTCATATTCAGGCAGATTCAATATTTAATTTTGATAATTCGTCAAAAACAATTTCTCCGGGGGATTCTCTGATATTTTCTGTATTATTTACTCCTTATGAAAAGGATACAATCCTTGATACTATTACAATCGAAACGAACCTGATAAACGGTGATACGGTTTATATTTATTTATCCGGGGTTGGAACCGCCCCTCTTATTTCAATAAATAATGTTTCTGTAGAATTTGATTCTGTTGTTCCACCTTCCACTGAAACAATACAGGATACTATTATCAACAATGGCAATTCAGTGCTCACTCTAAATAACGTAACTGTTGGTGGAACCGCTTTTGAAACAGACCTTACCCCGGGAACAGAAATAAATTCAGGTGATTTTTTAGTCTTTACTATCACATTTAATCCTGAATTTGGCCAGGTTTATAACGATAGTATTATTATAACCACAAATGACCCGGATAACCCTGAAATAATAATACACCTTTCAGGTACAGGAAAAGCAGCAGAATTAAGTACATCGTCTTTGTCATTAAATTTTGGTGATACATCTACAGGAAATACAATCTATGATAGTTTAATAATATATAATAATGGAACAATTAATTTAAATGTTACAGACATCAATCTTGCAAAAATAGAAAGAGGAAGTCAGCATACTATTTTTGAGGATTTGCCTGTTTACAATGCATTTTCAATTTCTGATACGACTGTTGTTATAGCTCCTCAAGATTCTTACTGCCTTCATTTAAGTTTTACACCTCAATATGAAATGGGGTATTTTGATACCCTTATTATAGTATCAAATACAAATTCTACAGTAAATTCCAGGATAGCATTGACAGGAAATTCCAGCAAAAATTTTTATCCTGAGATTTTAACAATTCCTGACACCACGGTACTTGAAGACCAGCTATATACATACAATATTTATGCTTATGACTTCGATGGTGATCGGGTTGTATATACGCTAACTTCTGCCCCATCAGATATGACATTAGATACTATAAGTGGAAGTATACAATGGACTCCATCTGACGCTGATGCTGATAGTATCCATTCAATTATAATTTATGCAAGCGACGGAAAAACTGGAATCGATAGTCAGAAGTTTTCAATCAGAGTAATAGAGGTCAATGGTGCACCTCAGGTTCTTTCAACACCAGATACAATTGCCTATCTGGACAGCCTGTATTCGTTCCAGTTAAACGTTTTTGATGAAGAAAATGACTCTCTTATTTATCGTTTTTTAAGCGCACCCTTTTATCCTTCACCGATGATAATTGATGAGAATGGATTGATAACATGGATACCTGTTGCTACTGGAACTTACAATATTATTCTGCAAATAAGAGATGTAAGGGGGGCTGTTACAACCTTAAGTTTTAAAATATATGTTATAGAATTGAATTATCCTCCAGAATTCGCTTCCATACCTGATACATCTATTTATGAGGATTCATTATTTGAAAAAGTTCTAATTGCAACTGATAAAAATAATGATGAACTAATCTTTTCTTTAGTTAACTCACCTTCAAATATGACTATAGATTCCCTAACCGGTAAAATAGAATGGACACCTGAAAACGACGATGTTGGTAAATATTCAATTGTAATATCTGTTACTGATAATAAGGGCGGATATGATACGACAAACTTTAACATTAATGTTTTAAATACAAACGACCCTCCTGTAATAAGCTCAATTTCTGACACAACTATCTATACAGAAGTTGAATTTTACCTTATAGTAACGGCTGTGGATGTTGATTCCGGGGATACATTTTACTTCTATGATAATACGGAGCTTTTTGATATTGATTCTTTATCGGGTGAAATCAGGTTTACTCCATCTCTTTCTGATACAGGTGTTTATCCTGTTATGATAAAGGTATCTGATGGTGAATCAACCGATAGTACAGAATTTACAATTACAATAGCTCATATCAATCTGCCACCTGTGGTTTACCTGCCAGAAGACACATTCTTTTATGAAGATGACACATTAAAAATTTATCTGAATAGATTTGTTACAGATCCTGATAATTCTGCTGATGAGCTTATTTGGAGTTTAAATTCTGGAGATAATATATCTGGAATTGTTGAAGATAGTATTGCTTATATTTTTTCAACATTAAACTGGAACGGAACTGAAGAACTGACCTTTATTGTGCAGGATCCTCAATCACTTGCTGATACAGCCATAGTAAAGTTTACTGTGTATGAGGTAAATGACATTCCTGTAATACTGGAACCTGAAAGGTCTTTGAGTTTTAATGAAGATGAAACCCTCAGTGTGGATATTTCAAACTGGGCTACAGACGTTGAGGATAATATTCACAACCTGAAATGGGAATTTTCATCCGATACAATAATACATATTTCCATTGATGATAACCTGAAAGCTTATTTTATCCCCGCACCGAACTGGTATGGTAGAGATACTGTTAATTTTTCAGTAACAGATTCAGATTCTGCAAAAGCAACAGGAAAATTGTACATTAATGTTAAATCAGTAAATGACCCACCCGTTATTACATACATAACACCTGAAAATGACACAACCATCACTGAAGATGATTCCCTTATTTTTGAGGTTGAATTCACCGATATTGATAACGATACTGTTTCTGTTTTCTGGTTTGTGGATAACATCCTTAAATCGAATGATATCCAGTTTATATTTCATAATTATTTTGCCGGTAAACTGCAGGTAGAAGTAAAATTGATTGTCACAGATAATGTTGATTCCACAATCAATCTATGGAAGATTTATTGCAAATCCACAACAGATATTAATCCTGACAAAAATATTCCATCAAAATGGGAGCTATTTCAGAATTTTCCCAATCCATTTAACAGCATAACAACCATAAAGTTTAGTGTTCCTCATTCTTCAAGAGTCAGTTTAAAGATATATAACCTTCAGGGAAGGTTAATAAAGAACCTTGTTAATTCTACTTTACTTCCTGGAAAGTACAGTGTAATCTGGGATGGCAGGAATAGTTATGGAATTACAACAGCGACCGGTATATATATAATAAAATTGCAGGGAAACGATTTTGTTTCAACAAGAAAAATTTTATTTCTAAAATAAAGGAAATATCTTTATAGTAAACATTTCTAATAAAGCAATACTATTAATAAAAAAACCGATACTTTAAATGTCAGGAACTGTCTGAAACTAAATTTAACTAAAAAATAACGCAAAAAAGGCGCAAAGGAAGTATGGTTTATTTAACATAAATTTACTTAATTAGTGAAATTCGTTGTTTATATACTAACAGAATATTATTAGTAGTAGTAAGTACATTCTGGAAGTTTCTGAAGAAATTTGACCTTCTTTTTGTGACCTTCTTTTTGGCCATTTAATACATCAAATTTCATAAATTTTCTTCTTTATTTTCTTGAATATTCTCC
>QNDJ01000171.1 GCA_003644825.1 Candidatus Zhuqueibacterota bacterium
ATAGAATAGTTTGTGTTCTTTGTAGAATTAATTGTTTCCTAAAAAATAAATTCCGTTAAATCATCGAATTTATTTGTTCATTTCGTCGCCGTTAGGGGCGAAATGTCTATAGCAAATAGTAAAAAACAACAATAGAGCTCTGTATGAACTACATATAAATATCAATTTGATTATGGAACAGTGTATTTCAAGCTTCCAGCTTGAGATTTGATTGTTATAACTGAAATAACACGGTTAAAAATTACTTAAGGTTATTTTAAAATATATTTTTTTAATCCGTGTAATTCGTTGTTTGTTAATTATTTATACTAATAGAATGCCACTACCAGAATCTAATTCTGGTAGTGGTGAATATTCTATGTAAGTCTCTGAAGAGACTGTTTTTGAGGTTTTAACAATAATGTTACGACACTTTTAAAACAGTCATTTTAATGACTTACTATCAGCTTATTCCAGCACCAGAATTCGATTCTGGTGCGGGAAAAGAATTAAATAATATTTATATAACCTGGAAATCTTTACTGAACTTTTAGCATTATATATCGCTCCTATCGGAGCTCAATATTCTCATAAATCTTCAATTCTACAAACATATCGCTCCTACGGAGCTCTCGACTAAACAATTTTTGTCATTGCGATTCCGTAGGGACGAAGCAATCTTTTCAATAATGGGATGAATTATAGTATAAATAAAACGGGTAAAGATGCCCATTCTACAGATGTAATATAGAAGGATTCGTAGGTCGGGCATCCATGCCTGACCTGTAAAACCTGTAAAACAAGAGTTTTCATCCTGTCAATCTATATCAGGCTTAAAGATTACCACGCCCATCAATGGGCTCGCAAAGAAATTTGTACTTTTATTAATTTATCAAACTTCATAAAAGACCATTAATGTATATAAATTAGAGTAACTCGTGTAATTCGATGTTTCGTCTTAACCCCAAAAGGAGCGAAATGCTAGTAACAAAATGGAAAAAGGGGAATGAGTTCCAGCAGAAAAGCATAGAATAAGAAATTGCAAGTTATGAATTAACAATAATGAAATATATCCGTAACTCAGGTACCTTAAGACTATCCGAAAATATCAATTATCTTTGCAATTATAAAAAACATAATTAAATCTATAGTTTCTATTCAATTTTTGACCTGTCCAGCAATGAATATACACACGGGATAATGAATAGGGTAAGAAGCATTGAGGTTGTCAGACCTCCTACAACAACAGCGCCAAGAGGTTTCAAGGCTTCTCCTCCTTCTCCAAGACCAATAGCTATTGGAAGCATACCAAAAATTGTTGTAAGAGATGTAATTAATATAGGTCTGAGTCGTGTTGAGCCACCTTTAATTATTGATTCATTTTTTTTCATTCCCTTGATACGTAATTGATTTATGTAGTCTATAAGTAAAATCCCGTTATTAACCACTATACCAACAAGCATTATAACACCCAGAAGAGCATTCATACTTATGCTTGCACCGAAAACATAAAGACCAAGCAGAATGCCAACCAGTGAAAGTGGAATCGTTAGAGCAATAATGAAGGGGTGACGAAAAGAATTAAACTGGGCTCCCATTACTACATAAACTAAAAATATGGCAATAATAAGAGCTTGAATAAGGCTTCGAAATGAGTCCGTGATAGCTCTTGACTGCCCCCCATAGGTTATGAAATAATCTGATGGTAATGGGTAGTTTTTCAATTTATTTTTTATTTCGTTGAGAACATCCCGCTGAGCTCTACCTGAAATATCAGCTTTTATTTCTACAACTCTTTGCTGGTCAAAATGTTTGATTTCACTGGGTCCTTTTTCCAGGGAAACGCTTGCAATTGCTCTCAATGGCACGGTAATGCCCCTCATAGTTTTCAATGGTATATCAAAGAGTTCATTAATATAAGGGATTTTTTTATTGTCCAGTTTTATATTTATGTCGTATTCATTTCCATAACCTGTCAGCCGAGAACCTGATATCCCAAGAATAGAAGCTCTTAAAGTACGAGCAACCTGAGCAGTGGTAATACCTAACTCCCCTGCTTTTATTCTATCAATCCGAACAGCAAACTCAGGTAAGCCTTCCTCTACTGAACTATTAATATTAATCACCCCTGGTACTTCTTTTATTATATTTAGTATTCGTTCACCAATTGAATTTAATGTTGAAAGATTATTTCCACCAATTCGAACATTCACGGGTTCTCTTTTCATACCCTCTGTGACATCTATCTGACGCACTGCGATTTTTGCACCGGGTATGTTACTCCATTCCTCACGCATTTCTTCCATAATTGAGGAAATATAAGGATAATATTCCTTTTTTAATGTAACCGTAATTGATGCAAAATTGGGTTTTAAATCTCTTCTTGCAGAAAAAATCCCCACAACTGTATAAACCTTTTCAACTTCCTTTCTTCTCATTATTTTATGTTCAATTTGTTCAGCAATTTTGTTTGTATAATTCAGCCGGGTACTCTCGGGCAGTAGTATTTCCAGCCGAAATTCTCCTTCATTGATTGAAGGTAATAATTCTACATCTAAACGTGGTATTAAAATAATAATACTAATAGTTAGAATGATAATTGCAATGAAAATTGTCAGAATTCTGTGATTTAGGGAAAAATTTAAACTTGAGCGATAGATATTTGATATTTTTTCAAAGAATTTCTGCCATCCTGTTGTAAATAGTCCAAGACGAGATTTTGCTTTTTCTGTTTTCATCAGTTTGAAGCTGAGCATCGGAACCACTGTTAATGATACTATTACCGATATGGATAAAGCAAAAACAACCGTAAGAGCCAGTTCTCCAAGCAAAACAGCAAAAAGACCCATCAGAAATACAAGAGGAAGAAAAACAACTATTGATGTAAGGGTTGAAGCTGTAATTGCCTGAGCCACTTCGTCTGTAGCATCCATAATGATTTTAAATCTGTTAGTAGAACCTTTTTCCTGTAGATGCCTGAAAATATTTTCTATAACCACGACCGAGGAATCTACAATCATTCCAACCCCAAGGGCTAAACCACCAAGCGAAATTGTATTAATTGTAAGGTTAAATTTATCAATTAAAATAAATGTTGTAATAATAGAAATAGGAATTGATATTGCGATAATAAGAGTGTTTCTGACATTACCCAGAAAAAGTAATATAATAAACCCCGCAAGTAAAGCTCCGATACCGGCATTTCTCAAAACATTACGAATAGATTTTTTTACAAAAAGTGATTGGTCCTGAATTACAACTATCTTAATATCTGAAGGGAGTTCATTTTCCATTCTTTGTAGTTCCTTTTTTACTTCTGTGCACATCGCAACCATATTCCCACCACTTTTTTCCCGTATTGATAATCCAGCTATTTCTTTACCATTAATGCGGGTAATAGTATTTCTTTCCTTATTTTCAAATGAAATCCCTGCAATATCTTTAAGGAAAACGGGGGCTCCACCTGAGTAACTGATAATGATATTTTTTATATCTTCAATTTCTTTTAATTCTCCAATTGTTCTTATATAATAGTTTTTAAGAGAAGTAGTAATTTTTCCAGCAGGTATATTCATATTTTCAGAAGTTAATGCGGCATTTATCTGAGATAGAGTAATTCCGTAAGAATATAACTTATCAGGATTGACCTTGATAACCACCTCCTGTTCATTTCCCCCGATAGTCTGGACTGTTGCAACATCTTTTAGTCTCAGGAGTCTATTTTTTAGTTTAGATTCAATGAAATCTCTGACTTCGTTGAGGTCTCTTTTTGTAGAATAGAATCCTAACTCAATTCCCGGTGGAATGAAATCCTGAACCTGAAGTACTTTTGGTTCTAATACTCCAACTGGAAATCGACTTCGAGCTCTGTTTGTTTTGTCCTGAACGGTAAGTTTTGCTTCATCAAAGTTTATACCCCAGTTAAAACGAATAATTTCCTGACATAGTCCTTCCATACATATAGTTTCAATTTCATCCACACCATCAACAGTGCTCAATTCTTCTTCCAGAGGCACAGCAATCTGACTTTCTACCTCTTCCGGGCTTACACCAGGATATGGAACCGTAACAATGAGAGTAGGAGCAACAAATTTAGGCCAGAAAGATACGGGAATTTTTGGAATCGAAAAAAAACCTAAAACTATGGCTGTTATAATTATTAAAATGGTTCCTACAGGTCGATTTATACTTACTCTGGTAATCTTCATGCTAAAAATCCTCCACGATGCGAACCGGAGTATTATCTTTCAACATATTTTGACCCAAAACCACAACAGGTTTTCCTTCTGTTAAAGTTGGGCTCACTATTTCAATATTATTATTTTGAATAATTCCTGTTTTTACTTTTACCTTTTTTGCTTTTTTATTTTCTATAATAAAAATGTATTTTCGAGAACCATTTCTAACAATGGCATCCAGTGGAACAACAAAATTTTTATGTTTATTAATGGGAAGATTTGCCACAGCAAACATTCCAGGTTTTAGCATAAAATCAGGATTATTCAATAGAATTTTTATTTCAAATGTTCTTGATAATCGGTTCATAATCGGGTTTATCTCAGCAATTTTTCCATTGAATTTTTTCCCGGGGTAAGCATCGGTTTCAACTAAAACAGGGATTCCAATTTTAAGTTTACCAAGCATAGGTTGAATGATTTCTGTTTTCAGGTAGACCTGTTTTAGTTTACTTATTGTATAAACAGGATGTTGTATTGAAACCCTTTTCCCTAATTCGACAGCATCCATAATAATTTTACCATTCCTGGTAGCCACAATTTTAACCGGTGAAAATTCCATACCAGGGATATCCTGTATTATTTCTGCAAGAACCTGACCTTTTTTAACTTCTTTTCCCAGTCCAGTATGTTCTGAAACCACAATTCCATTTAATCTTGGATAGACATCTATCCGGTAATAGGGAATAATTTCACCAACAATTTTTATGGTTTCAGTAACAAATATTTTTTTTATTTTTTTAACTTTAACCGGAACTGCTTTTACATCTATTTTATTTTCAAT
>QNDJ01000172.1 GCA_003644825.1 Candidatus Zhuqueibacterota bacterium
CCTACCAATTCTCCTTTTTAAATATATAATCTCAATAACAATAAACTATAAAATATAATTACTCTTAATTTTTCGCAAACTTTCAATTCTTCTTTCAGCCAGTCGGTTTGAGGCTTCATAAGTTGGTATATTTTCTTCTTTAGAAATCTGAAATATCTTTTTCAAAATATTATATATGCTTTTTGCCTGATTTAGTGCTTTTTCCCTATTATATCCTTCAAGTTCATTGTAAACATTTATTAATCCACCAGCATTTATAACATAATCTGGAGCATATAGGATATTCTTTTCTACAAGTGCAGGACCATCAACCTTTTCAATAGCTAATTGATTATTAGCCGCTCCAGCTATTATTTTAAATTTAAATTTCGGAATAGTGTCTTTATTAATAATACCACCCAATGCTGATGGTGAAAATATCTCAGCATCTACATCGTATATTTCATCAGGTTTCACAGATTTTGCTCCAAATTCATCCACCACTTTCTTAACTTTATCTGCATCAATATCAGTCACAGTAATTTTTGCACCTTCTTTATGAAGTAACTCACATAGATAATAGCCAACATGGCCTACACCCTGAACAGCAACAGTTATATCTTTTAAAGAATCTGTACCAAAAACTTCTTCAACACAAGCTTTCATACCATGAAATGTTCCTAATGCAGTAACAGGTGAAGGGTCACCACTTCCACCAAATTCCACAGGTATACCAGTTACATAATCTGTCTCCATTCTAACATATTCCATATCTTCTACAGATGTCCCCACATCTTCGGCAGTAATATACCTTCCACCAAGGCTTTCAACAAATCTTCCAAAAGCTCTAAAAAGAAGCTCCGATTTATCTTTTTTAGGGTCTCCAATAATTACTGCTTTTCCACCACCCAGGTTCAAACCTGCCGCAGCCGCTTTATAAGTCATTCCTCTTGACAAACGAAGAACGTCCTTTAAAGCATCCTCTTCAGATTTGAAATTCCACATTCTTGTCCCTCCAAGAGCTGGACCAAGAACGGTATTATGAATTGCAATAATTGCTTTCAAACCAGAGGTGTAATCTCTACAAAACACCACCTGTTCATGTCCTCTCATATCAATTTCATCAAATACTACCATATTTTCATCCTCCTTAAATTTACTTAATTACTTACTTTGATTTTAACAAATTTCTCGCTATGACCAAACGCTGAATTTCGGTTGTTCCTTCATAAATTTCAGTTATTTTTGCATCTCTCATATATCTTTCAACGGGAAAATCCTTCAAATATCCGTATCCTCCGTGGATTTGAACTGCCTGAATGGATGATTTTACAGCCACCTGAGAACAAAAATACTTTGCCATCGATGCCTCAACTGCACAATCCTCGCCTTTTTCTTTTTTCATAGCAGCCCTGTATAAAAGAAAACGACCAGCGTCAATTTCTGTAGCCATATCCGCTATTTTATTCTGGATTGCCTGAAAAGATGCAATTTTTCTTCCAAATTGTTTCCTTTCCTGAGCGTATTTAACAGAAGATTCAAGACAGGCTTGAGCAATTCCAATTGCCTGAGCTGCTATACCTATTCTTCCACTATTAAGTAAAATAACTGCGATTTTGAATCCATCTCCTTCTTTTCCAAGTATATTTTCTTCAGGAACATAACAATCCTCAAGAACCAACTCACAGGTATCAGAACTTCTAATACCCAACTTATTTTCCTTTTTACCAACTTTGAACCCTGAAAAAGTTTTTTCGATAATAAATGCAGAGATACCAGAATGCCTTAAATCAGGGTCTTTTGTAGCAAACAAAATATAATAAGAAGCACTGTTACCGCTGGTAACCCACATTTTTGTTCCATTAAGAATAAAATGATTCCCATCAAATTTATATCTTGTTCTTATACCTGCAATATCACTACCGGCTTCAGGTTCAGAAATAGAATAAGCACCAATACCTACGCCGGTTGCAAGTGGTTCAAGATACTTTTTTTTCTGTTCTTCGGTTCCAAATTCCAGGATTCCACCACAGGTTAAAGAATTGTGAACAGAAAGGACCACCCCAACAGAAGGGTCTATCCTTGAAATTTCCTCAATAATCAAAACAAGAGACATCATATCCATACCGGCACCACCGTACTTTTCCGGTACAATAACACCCATAAACCCGAGTTCTGCTAACTTTTTAAACTGCCTATAAGGAAAAGTCTGATTTTTATCTCTCTCTTCAATATCAGGTGCAAGCTCTTCTTCTGCAAATTCTCGGGCTGTTTGTTTAATCAACAACTGCTCATCAGAAAAATCAAAATCCATTTCCTTGCTCCTTATTTATCTCAAATTCAATCCGCCTTAAAACAGAAATGAGTAATTCTCTTAATTCCTCTTTTTCCTTTTTTGTACATTTTTTCAGCAATTCGATAAAAAACTTTCTAATTCCTCCTTCTACATTTTTCACAGGAGAAAGTTCTTTATCTATTCTTTTTCTATGTTTGACATTTTTGAAAACATATTCAGGGCTTTCATAACCACTTTTATAGAATTCGACAGCTTTCTCCAGGAAATCAACAATTTCTTTTTCTTTAACAGCTTTCGGGTTTCCTTTAAACCTTAAAAGAACTTCAAATCCATCGGGTTTCAGGTCAGAATCAGAAAACCAGAATATTGTCCTTTCACTCCATTTACTGAATATTTCTTCCATATTTACTCAAGTTAATTATAAATGTAGAACCCCCGTCCTGTTTTTCTACCCAGATACCCTGCTTCAACCATTTTTCTCAGCAATGGACAGGGTCTATATTTTGAATCTCCCAGTTCCTTATGTAAAACTTCCATTATTGCAAGGCACACATCGAGTCCTATCAAATCAGCAAGGGTAAGGGGTCCCATTGGATGAGCCATTCCAAGTTTCATAACCTCATCAATAGCTTCTTTTTCTCCTACTCCTTCCATTAAACAATAAACTGCTTCATTTATCATTGGCATAAGAATTCTATTAGCAATGAATCCCGGATAATCATTCACAGGAACAGGTGTTTTACCCAGTTTTTTTGATAATTCCATTACCTCTTCAAAGGTCTCTTTTGATGTGGCTAATCCTTTTATTATTTCTACAAGTTTCATTACCGGAACAGGGTTCATAAAATGCATCCCGATTACCTTGTCTGCTCTACCAGTAAGAGAAGCAAGCTTTGTAATAGAAATTGATGATGTATTGCTGGCAATAATGGCATCTTTCGGGCATACCTCATCCAGTTTCTTAAAAATTCCGGTTTTAATCTCGAAATCCTCTGAAACCGCTTCTATTGCTATAAAACAATCTCCTGACTCTCCAATATCAATTGAAGTTTTTATTCTTTCTAAAGCTGACTTTTTATCTTCCTCTTTAATTATCTCTTTTTTTACCTGTCTGGATAGATTTTTTTCGATGGTTCCAATAGCTTTATTAAGTATATCCTCATTTATGTCAAACAGTTTAACATCAAATCCTGCAAGAGCAAAAACATGGGCTATTCCATTACCCATTGTTCCTGCACCTACGACGGAAACATTATTCTTATCCATTGTGTTTTCTCCTTAAATTTTACATTATTTTTGAATTAATACTTTTCAACTATTAAAGCTGCGGCTTCACCTCCACCAATACAAAGGCAGGCAAGGCCTCTCTTTGCATTATAATCTTTCATTGCATATATCAATGTTGTTAAGATTCTTGCACCGCTTGCACCTATTGGATGCCCTATTGCAACGGCTCCTCCTTTTACATTAACCTTTTCCGGATTAAGATTAAGCATTCTGTTTGTTATTATAGAAACAACAGAAAATGCCTCGTTGATTTCAAACAGGTCTATATCGTCAACAGTAAGGTTTGCTTTTTTAAGAACTTTTCTTATAGCATCTGGTGGAGCAGTAGTAAACCATTCAGGTGCTTTTGCTACTGAAGCCTGTTCTTTAACTCTGACCAGCGGAGTGATACCAAACTCCTTTGCCTTTTCTTCAGCCATAACTACAAGAGCAGCAGCTCCATCATTAATAGAAGATGCATTTGCAGCCGTTACGGTTCCATCCGGTTTAAAAGCTGGCTTCAGAGATGGAAACCTTTCAATCTTTCCTCTTTTAGGTTCTTCATCTTCAGAAAAAATAATCGGTTCGCCTTTTCTCTGAGGAACTTCAACAGGCACAATTTCAGCTTTAAACCTTCCTTCTTTAGTAGCCTTAATTGCTCTTCTGTAACTTTCTGCGGCAAATTCATCCTGTTCTTTCCTTGTAATTTTATATTCACTGGCACAAAGTTCTGCCGCCATTCCCATATGAAAATCATTATATACATCCCACAGACCATCTTTAATCATTAAATCAACTAATTCACCATTACCCATTCTATATCCTGTTCGGGCTTTAAAAAGGGCATAGGGTGCAAGGTTCATATTTTCCATACCACCTGCTACAATAACATCCGCATCTCCTGCAGCAATTGCCTGAGCGGCAAGCATAACAGATTTCAAACCAGAACCACAAACCTTATTAACCGTTAAACACTCCACACTATTGGGTAATCCAGCACCTAATGCTGCCTGTCTTGCAGGTGCCTGACCAACTCCACCACTCAGGATTATTCCCATTATTACTTCATCCACATCTTCAGGTTTAATTTTCGCCCTGTTTACAGCCTCTTTTACAACAATACTACCTAATTTAGTTGCTGGAATCGTGCTTAATGTTCCCCCAAATGAACCTACCGGTGTTCTGCACGCAGATACAATTACAACTTCTCTTAATTCTGCCATAATTGATTCTCCTCCTTTAGTTTTCTATCAATTAACATACTGTATCAATAAATAAATATTTGCTAAAAAATGAGAGCTTTTATGGTAAGTTTTACTGATAACTCAGATGCAGTAAATCTTTTTTTGGAGAAAAAAATCTGTTTTTAAGAAAATCATTTACTTTTGAATACTTCATAAAAAATCACAAACTATCTTTTAAAAATATTACATAAGTAATATTTATGTTAAAG
>QNDJ01000173.1 GCA_003644825.1 Candidatus Zhuqueibacterota bacterium
ATATTAATAAGTTAAATGAACTTGATACTGATAAGGTAAAACCTCTTTATCATGTTCTTGAACTTGATACTCCGTTGAGAGAAGATGTGGCTATAATTACTATGAAACGTGAAGAAGCATTGATGAATGCACCATCAAAAGAGAATGGTTATTTTAAGACGCCAAAAGTAAAGGACTAAATTTTTCAGGTATATTCAAATATTGAAAAAACCAGGAGTTAAAACTGAAAGAGACTGTTTTAGGTGTAATTCCTGCTCGGTATAATTCAAAAAGATTTGAAGGAAAATTACTGGCTAAAGTAAATGGTAAGCCTGTAATTCAATATGTTTATGAAAATGCTCTTAATTCAAAGTATATGGATGAACTTATTGTTGGAACTGACGATAAAAGGATATTTGAAGCGGTTAAAGAATTTGGTGGGAAAATTGAATATACTTCCAGGGAACACAAATCCGGAACAGAGAGGGTAGCAGAGGTTGCAAGAAAATTTAACTTCGATATTATAATAAATATTCAGGGTGATGAACCCAATTTAAATGCTGAAATGATAGACCAGCTTATAAAAAGTATAAAAAATGATAAATCTATTGAAGCTGCAACACTTGCTAAAAAAATTTCCAGCTATAAAGAATTAATTAATCCAAATCTTGTAAGGATAGTTGTAGATAAAAATAATTATGCACTTTATTTTACAAGGTCTGTAGTTCCTTATGTTAGAGATGTAAAAAATAAAGAAGATTGGTTGAAAGTATTTCCTTTTTTCAGACATATAGGTATCTATGGATTCAGGAATGATTTCCTTCAAAAGTTTGTTGGAATGAATGAGAGTTCTCTGGAAAAGGTAGAGAAACTTGAACAGTTGAGAATTCTGGAATATGGGTATAAAATTAAAGTTGTTTATACTGATAGCGAGGCTCCTATTTCAATTGATGTTCCGGATGATTTGGAAGAATTCAGAAGATACATTAAGGCTAAAAGTAGAGAAATTTAAAAATGAACAAGAAGGCAAAAAGGAGCAAGATAAAATATATTTTTGTAACAGGTGGGGTAGTTTCGTCTCTTGGTAAAGGTATAGCATCAGCTTCTCTGGGTTTGTTATTGAAATCGAGAGGTTTGAATGTAACAATTCAAAAACTTGACCCTTACATAAATGTTGACCCGGGAACTATGTCACCATTCCAGCACGGGGAAGTATATGTTACTGATGATGGAGCAGAAACTGACCTTGACCTGGGGCATTATGAAAGATTTATGGACATTAATATGACAAAACTGAATAATACAACAACCGGTCAGGTCTATTTTTCTGTTATTGAGAAAGAAAGAAGAGGAGATTTTCTTGGAAAAACTGTGCAGGTAATTCCCCATATTACCGATGAAATAAAAAGAAGAATTAGAGAAGTTGCCTGTAACGAATATGGTCCAGCAGATGTGATTATTACTGAAATCGGAGGAACAGTTGGAGATATAGAGAGCTTACCTTTTCTTGAAGCGATCAGGCAGATATGCCTTGAGGAAGGTAGAAGAAATGTAATTAATATCCATTTAACTCTTGTTCCATATATTAGCACTTCTGGTGAAATTAAAACAAAACCAACTCAACATTCGGTAATGCGCCTTAGAGAGATTGGATTGCAACCTGATATAATTTTATGCAGGACTGGAAGAAGTTTGTCAAAGCAAATTAAAGATAAGATAGGTTTATTTTGCAATGTGCCTTCTGAGGCGGTTCTTGAGGCAAGAGATGTAGAATCTATCTATGAAGTTCCATTAATGCTTGAAAAAGAACACCTTAGTGACCTTGTTGTTGAGAGGCTGAGATTGAAATGCGGTAAACCGAAACTTGATAAATGGGAAGAGTTCGTGTATAAAATAAAAAATCCTGAGTTTTCAGTTAAAATTGGCGTTTGTGGGAAATATACTGCTCTTAAAGATGCATATAAGAGTATAATGGAAGCATTTATCCATGCTGGAGTGGAGAATAATGTATATGTTAAAGTTGAGTGGATTGAATCTGAAGAAATTAATTCTGAAAATGCTCAAAGTATTCTTGGAAACCTGGATGGAATTTTGATTCCCGGTGGGTTTGGTGAAAGAGGTATTGAAGGAAAAATAGCAGCGGTAAGATATGCTCGGGAAAATAAAGTACCCTTTCTGGGTATCTGCCTTGGTTTACAGTGTGCAGTAATAGAATTTGCAAGAAATGTTTGTAAATTAGAAAAAGCAAATAGCAGGGAATTTTCAAGTAAAACAAAGTATCCTGTTATAGACCTTCTACCGGAGCAACTGAAAATTAAAGTCAAAGGTGGAACTATGCGGCTTGGTGCTTATCCCTGTATTCTGAAAGAAGGAACAAAAGCCTATGAGGCTTATAGAAAAATTGTTATAAGTGAAAGGCACAGGCATAGATACGAGGTCAATAATGATTTTAGAGATATACTTGAAGAAAACGGTATGGTATTCAGCGGATTATCTCCTGATAATATGCTTGTTGAAATAATTGAACTTCCTGACCATCCCTGGTTTGTTGCGGGTCAGTTCCATCCGGAGTTAAAATCGAGGGTTGTGAGGTCTCATCCATTATTCAGAGAATTTGTTGCTGCATCTAAAAGATTCAGTGTGGAGAAAAAAGAACGGATAATAAAAAAAGAACCAAGCTCTATACATATATAATGAGAATTGTTAAGATAAATAATATCAAGATAGGAGCTAAGAACCCTCTGTGTTTAATAGCAGGGCCCTGTGTAATTGAAGGAGAAGAAATTGTTTTAAGAATAGCAACAAAAATAAAGAAAATTACTGAAAAGTTGAATATGCCTTTTATTTTTAAATCATCATATAAAAAGGATAACAGGTCTTCGGCAGAGTCTTATCAGGGTCCCGGGTTAGAAAAGGGGTTAAAGATTCTTGAAAAAGTGAAGAAAAAGTTAGATGTTCCCGTTTTATCTGATGTGCATGGGATTGAAGAAGTTGATGTTGCAGCCGAAGTTCTTGATGTGATACAGATACCCGCATACTTATCTATGCAGACATCTTTAACATTAAAGGTAGGAAAAACAGGGAAACCTGTAAATGTGAAAAAAGGGCAGTTTTTACACCCCCTTGATATGAAAAATGTGATTGGTAAACTTGAATTTACAGGTAACTATAATATTCTTTTAACCGAGCGGGGTAGCTGTTTTGGTTATCGACAGCTTGTTGCTGATATGAAATCTCTTCCTATGATGAGGTCTCTTGGTTATCCTGTGGTACTTGATTCCACACACATAATAAGGAATTATGGTATATCAAGTTCTGCCCCGGCGGGTGGTAGCCCCGAGTATATACCACATATATCAAGAGCAGGGGTTGCAGCTGGATGTGATGCTATTTTCATTGAGACCCATGACAATCTATGTGAAGCACTATGTGATGCTTCAAGTATGCTTCCTCTGGAAAAATTGAAAGATTTACTTGCTCAGCTTATTGAAATTGACCATATTGTGAGGGGAAATATTTAAAAATGGATTGTATAAGGAAAGGTAAAGAGGTTATAAGAATAGAAGCCTCGGCTGTGAAAGAGCTCGAAAAAAGGATAAATAAAGAGTTCAAAAAGGCTGTTGATTTGATTTATAACAGTAAAGGTAGGTTGATAATTTCGGGTGTAGGAAAGTCTGGATTAATAGGGAAAAAAATAGCAGCAACATTTTCGAGTACTGGAACGGCATCTGTTTTTCTTCATTCAAGTGATGGTATTCATGGTGATTCCGGAGTCGTAAGAAAAGGTGATGTGGTGATTTGTATTTCCAAGAGTGGTAACAACGATGAGTTGAATACATTACTTCCTATTTTGAAACATGTAGAGGTTCCGATAATAGCAATTACAGGGAATCCTTATTCTAATCTTGCGAAGTTCAGTGATGTAATTCTTGATGTTAGTGTGAAGGAAGAAGCCTGTCCAAACGATTTGACACCCACTGCAAGCACAACTGCTACCCTTGCAATGGGCGATGCTCTGGCAATGGCTGTACTGGAAAAAAGAAATTTCTCTGATGAAGATTTTGCATTTTTACACCCGGGTGGTGCTCTCGGTAAAAAACTCCTTCTTAAGATAGATGATATAATGTATACAGGTGATTTCTTACCTATCGTCAGAAAGGATACATCGTTCAAAGAAATTATTCTTGAGATGAATGCAAAAAGATTCGGATGTACTATTGTTCTTGATGAAGATGATAAACTATGTGGTATTATTACCGATGGAGACCTTAAAAGGATATTTCAGAATAAGGAGAATTTTCTTTCTCTTAAAGCTGAAGATGTAATGTCAAAAAATCCAAAGACAATTAAAAAAGGTAACCTTGCAATTAAAGCTCTGAATATATTAAAAGAGTATAATATTATGCAGCTTGTTATTGTTGATAATGATAACAGACCCGCAGGAATGATACACCTGCATGATTTGTTAAAAGAAGGTATTGAGTAAGAAATGTTAAAGTATTTATATAGGACTGGATGGTTAGCAACGATATTACTGGTTATTGTATTCTGTAAGTCGAATTCTCCTGAAGACAAATTGCCTGATATTAATAAAAGGAGAGAACCAGACCAGGAATACTGGGATTTCACAATTACCTTATCTTCCAGAGGTATTCCTTATGCAAAGGTTGTTGCCGGTCATAGTTCCCGATATGTTGCTGAGAATTATTTTTATCTTGACCAGAAAGTAAAAGTTGATTTTTTTGATGATAATGGAAATCATTCTTCGATTTTAACAGCAGAAAAAGGAATTGTAGATGAAAATTCTAATAATATGACCGCCAGGGAAAATGTTGTGGTGGTTTCAGATAGTGGTATAACTCTGTTAACTGAAGAATTAAAATGGATTGAGAAAGAAAATAAAATCTTTACAGATAAATTCGTTACTGTGATCACATCGAGAGATACTATATATGGTTATGGATTTATTTCAGATAGGTCTTTGA
>QNDJ01000174.1 GCA_003644825.1 Candidatus Zhuqueibacterota bacterium
AATCCTTTTAAAAAAGTCATTTTAATGACTTACCAGTGGACTATTCCAGCACCAGAATTCGATTCTGGTGCGAAAAAAAAAAGGAATTAAATAACATTTCTGTAGTTCAAGAATCCCTGCCCGAGCTTTTAAAATAACATTCCGCTCCTATCGGAGCTCTTTATTTTTTTATCTCTTATTCTACAAACAGCTCTTGATTAAAACCATACCTGAAATTGCGAGGCAATATTTATGACTTAACCTTCACCGTAGAGTAAAAAAAGCACGAAAAACAGGCGCAGAGTACTCAAAGCTTTTTACTATTAAAGAAATATGTTATTTCCGGTAATTGTGATTAGGAAATCTCTCTAATATCTAAAAGATTAAAAGGACCTGTATGAGGTTCGAAATGGTAGATATGTTGAAATCATCATTGTAAGTGAAGTAATATATTTATTTAACCATTAAAATGAATGAGAAATTAGTAAATTATATCTGTTTTAAACCTTCAAATTTTGTCAGTAAATTACCATTAAAAAAAATAGAACTAGATTTCAATCCTTACAGTGGCATTGATGTAGTATATAGATGGTATATATTAACACAGGCAGGAACACATATTACACAGTAACCTTTAATATGAAAATATTAGAAAAACTATCAGAACAGTAGTATGTTTTAAACATTACAATATTAACTTGTTCAGTAATAAAAATACTTTTTCCCTTCTACTTACCTTTTTATTGTTGTAGTATACAATCCGATTTTAAAGAAATCTAAGAATAAATGTAGTTAAAATAGACAGATCTTCTTTAAATCAAAGTTGAGAATAGAAAAAAGAAGATCTGTCATAAATTTTAATATTTCCACTGGGAAGTATCTTCCCCTTTTGGAGCAATTCTGGTTATATACTCTGCCATAACTTTTTCAAGTTCGCCAGAATTCCACCCATAAGGGCTCCAGCCGTGTCCTTTTCTCGGGCGCCCATACTGAAAAGAACCAGCATAATAAGGATTTTTTGTATTCTCAAGGATTTTCTCAAGTTCATAGACCGCCTCATTAAGATAGTAATTATCCATATCTCCACAGAATATATGAATTTTTCCTACAAGTTTAGGACCAAGCCAGGACCAGTTCTTTTTAATGTAATAACACAGGTCATAGTGTTCTTTAAAATACTGAGCAACTTCATGGTCTATTTCACCGGTTAATTTATTCCAAATCGGTTTTGGATATCCATCTTCACCAACGGGACCATAAACTGCCTGCCATATATCAAGCTGTTGACCGGATCTTCCTTTTGTTCCAAGAACTGCTTCCATCTGACTGAGTTCTCTCATAGTTACAAGAACCTGTCCGTGAACGTCACGCATAAATGGACGCTCAAGTTTCATCCATCCTGATTCCTTATAAAAGGCATTATCGTCATCGTAAATGTTTGTGAGAATGTAATACCTGAAATCAATAGGATCCGGGCAAAATGGCCAGGTTCCTCCAAAGAAGTCAGGGTGAAACACCTGCAACGCAAGCGATTCCCATCCACCCGTTGAACCACCAGAAAGAACCCTGGCATAAGGTTTTCTGATTATCCTGAAATGCTCTTCAATATAAGGAATAAGTTCTGTCATTATAGCATCACCATAAGGACCACAGTTTGCCGAATTGACAGCATAAGAATCATCAAAATATGGACAGGGATGCTGAAATGTTACACCAATCATCCTCGGATAATTTTCAGATGTCCAGACCTTATAAAATTTATTACCTTCCCTGAAACCATGAAGAGGTCTGAGAGAAAAATGACCCTGATAATAGTGAACAGGATAATAAACATCAGGGTGTGTATCATAACCTTTTGGAAGGAGAACTACTGCACCAAGATACATCGGATGTCCCCAGAATTCCGTTAATAGCTTGCTCTGTATTTTAATATACCTTACCCATTTAGTATCTTTTGGTAATTTTATAGGTGGAATTACTTTATCAAGGTTTAGTTTAACGGTATATCCAGCATCCGGGTCAAGGTAAATATACTTTACCTCACTGTAAAGGTTACCAGGAGACCTGTTAAATTGCTGACCTTCCCACTGGTCCATATGAGCCCAGATTACATGCCCGTCTGACCTGTGGAACTCGGTATAGATATTTACCAGTCCCTGAACGTAATATTTACCTGCAGGAATCTCCTTCAGGCTCTTCGGTGGATACCCCAGAACATTCTCGTCAATAACAACAACTTCACCCGGTTTTAAATTGTTTACATCTTTACCAAAAAATGGAACGCTTCTTCGCCAGGAACCCGCCTGTAATCGTGGTTCTCTCCTGTTATTTCTGGAAATCATTACAAATACTCGACCGGTTATTGGTTTCGGGTGAACTGCTGATGAAAAAGATATTTCAAACTTCAGCTTATTCTGTGCTATAGATTTATCTAAAAGTACACAAGAGAAGATAATTAATATTGCAATAACTGAAATTGTTAAGTATTTAAAATACTTCATTTTTTCTCCTCCTTATACCTAAATCTTGAATTAGTTAATTAATATCGCCACCAAGGAGTTCCAATATCGGGTGGTGTATTTTTTGCAATATGAGTTGCAAAAAATTTAATCCTCTCAGCAGGCGTGAAGGGACCAGCCCAGCAATGGGGTTTTCTCGGAGCATACCAGAAAAACCCTGTGTAATGTGGATTCTGAGTCTGTTCCATAAAATCCTGAAGCATATGAACAGCATTATTAAGATAATATGTATCCATATCTCCTGTAAATATATGTAACTTACCTATAAGTTTAGGGCCAATTGTGCTCCAGTTTTTTTCAAGATAATATCTCAGGTCATAATGTTCTTTCCAGTATTGAGCAACGGATGGGTCAATTTCTCCAGTAACTTTATTAAACAACGGTTTCGTATAGCCATCTTCTCCAACCGGTCCAAATACTGCCATCCATATATCCCATTGTTCTCCAGACCTTCCTTTAGTACCACAAACAAGTTCAAAATAATTTCTCTGCTTTGAGGTTAAAATCAAAGAACCATCGGGTCTTCTACAATTGGGTGTAACCACCCTTCTCCACTCATACTCTCTATAATATGCGTTTTTATCTTTGTAAATATTAACAGCTTCAACATCTCTAAAATCAACGGGGTCAGGGCAGTACGAAAAACAACCACCAAAAAAATCAGGATGGAATATCTGCAAAGCGAGGGACTCCCAGCCACCGGTTGAACCACCCTCAAGAATTCTTGCATAAGGTTTCCTGATTATCCTGAAATTCTTTTCAATATAAGGTATCAGTTCAGTCATAATAGCATCACCATAGGGACCACAGTTTGCCGAATTAACCGCATAGGAATCATCAAAATATGGGCACGGATGCTGAAAAGTAACAAGAATCATTCGGGGAAATTTATCAGAAATCCAGGATTTGTAAAATTCATATCCTCTCATTGCCCAGCGATTACCAGGTTCGGGTTTCTCTGTTGTAAAACCATAGGGCGCCCTTAAAGAAAAATGACCCTGAATATAATCAACCGGATAATAAAGAGCCGGGTTCTCATCATATCCTTTCGGGAGAAGTATAGTAGCTCCAAGATAAATCGGTCTTCCCCAGAACTTCGTTAATAGTTTGCTCTGAAACTTTATACGTTTTACCCATTTTGTATCTGGCGGCACCTTTACCGGCGGTATTACATTTTCAGCCTCTATTTTTATGACATACCCCTTTTTACTATCAAGATGAACTTTCATTACATCGCTGTAAATATTACCGGGTGATATTCTCCATCTCTGTCCTTCCCACTGATCATTATGTAGCCATACCACATAACCATCAGAACGGTGAAATTCTGTATATATATTTATAAATCCCTGAACATAGTAATCGCCCGGTGGTATATCCTTGAGGCTTTCAACAGGTGAACCAAGCACCGTTTCGTCTATTACAGCGGGCTGACCGGGTCTTAATCTTTCTACATCCACTCCAAAAAAAGGAACACCTGTTCTACCTATTTGGAATCTCGGTTCCCTCCTGTCATTTCTTGAAATCATCACGTATACTCTACCTGTAATAGGCTCTGGATGAACAGAAGAAGGAAATGTTATCTCAAATCTGACCCTACCAGGATTCTCCTGTGCTGATAAATTTACATTCATTATAAACATTATAAAATAACATAAACATAGAAGATATAGAAACTTTTTCATTTTTAATTCTCCTTTTAATTTCTGAAATTAAAAATATTAAATTCTAATACTTCCATTTAGAAGTATCCTCTCCTTCTGGAGCATTTTTAGTGATGTAATCTGCCATCAGTTTTATTAATTCCTTACCATAAGGGCCCCAGCAGTGAGGTTTTCCATCACCGTATTCAACAGTTCCTGCATAGTAAGGATTTTTAGTATTTTCGAGGAAATTTTCGAGCAGTTTTACAGCGTTGTTAAGATAATATGTATCCATATCTCCAACATATATGTGCAGTTTCCCAACAAGTTTCGGACCAAGCCAGGACCAGTTCTTCTCAAGATAATACCGTAGGTCATAATGTTCCTTCCAGTATTCAGCAACAGAATGATCTATCTCACCTGTCAGTTTATTGAAAAGGGGCTTTACATAACCATCAGAACCCACTGGACCAAATACAGCCTCAAATATATCTATCTGTTCACCGGACCTGTTTTTTGTTCCCATAACGAGCTCCATTTTGTTTCTCTGTTTGTAAGTTAATATTACGGTTCCATCAGGCATTCTGTCGCTCGGTGTTGGAACTTTTACCCAGCCAATTTCCTTATAGTATGCATTTTTATCTTTGTAAATATTTACACACTGAAAATATCTGAAGTCGACGGGGTCCGGGCATAGAGAGAAGGTTCCGCCGAAGAAGTCGGGATGGAATATCTGCAGGGCAAGGGATTCCCAGCCACCGGTCGAACCACCGGATAAAACCCTGGCATAAGGTTTTCTGATTATTCTGAATTGTTTCTCT
>QNDJ01000175.1 GCA_003644825.1 Candidatus Zhuqueibacterota bacterium
AAAAATGCAGGGTTTTTGTTCAGTCTTTTTGTTCCCTTTATTCCAGGAATAAGAACCATTCTTTGACAATTTATAATATTTCTTATTTCAGTTTTGTTTTTTCCAATTCTAAAATACTCTCTATATTTATTCTCAAAAGCATACCATGAATCAATATTATTAAGAACAACCTCAATGTTTTTCCCCGATACCTGAACAGTTTTTATTTTTACTCCTTTTAATTTAAGATTTTTCAGCTCACTGAAGGAATTTTCTGGATTACAGGGTGATATACTTCTTGAAAAAGATAGGTCAGCCTGATTACTGCTGTAATATATAAATCTCTGGTTTATTCTTCCGTCTGCAAGAGGTTTCTCCCGATTTGCAATTGCAAGGATGAATTCCATACTTTGATTTCCGATATTTTCAAGAACATTAGCACTTATTAAATCAACTTTATCCTCAACTCCATGGTAAAAAGGATGGTCTCCGATAGAAAAATGCCCTATAGCGGGAATCAATTTTTGCATAAAAGGATAGTGGTCGCTGCCACTGCCTCTTGCTCTGCTAAGGCGAATCTTTTTTCTTCTGTTCTCTGGAAGGCTCTGATACAACTTATCCCATATCAGAGGGAAATTTTCCATTCCACTGATTCCAATACCCTGGTTTCCTTCTCCGACCATATCAAAATTAAACATCGCAACGATTTTATCCTCTGAAACAGGTGGATGATTTACAAAATATGTAGAACCCAAAAGACCCTGCTCTTCGGCTGCAAAGGCTGAAAAAATCAATGAACGCTTATGCTCTTTTTTACCTGCAATTATTGCTCTGGCAAGTTCCATTACAACAGATGTTCCAGAGGCATTATCATCAGCACCAGGATATATATTTCCATCCCCATCAATTCCAACATGGTCCATATGCCCTCCAATGACGATATATTCATCTTTTAACTCGGGGTCAGTTCCAGGAATTATTCCTATAACATTACGAGACCTTCCTGGTATTTTCCTTTCTACATTAGTCTCCATAAGAGCAATTTTACCCGTATTAAACGATATTACCTTTTTGGGTAAATCCCTTAAAGTATTGTCAAAGTTGATTCCTGTATATTTAAAAATATCTCTTCCAACTTTTCGTGAGACCCAGAAACCAGGCATATCTTCAAAGTATGCATTTTCGTGAATAGCTCCCCCCTTAATTGCTCTTTCTCCCTGAACCAATAAAAACCCGACAGCACCCTTTTCGTGAGCTACCCTTACCTTGTAATCTCTCGAGTATTCTCTTGACCAGTCCTTACCATCTGCAGGATTAGCCCTGTATACCATAACAATTTTACCTTTAACATCTATTCCGGCATAATCATCTCTTCCTTTTTCGGGTTCGCATATTCCAAGTCCTGCAAATACAATTTCAGCCTCTACCTTCCCTGACCCGGAATTAGTGAAAAGGTCAAAATCATATTCCAGAAAATATTTCACTCTCCCTCTTCTATCATTAATCAGCTCAAATTTTACGGGTGGTTTTTCCTCAGTAACAAGAAGAGGAAACTCCTGAAAAAATGTCCCATTATCACCACCCGGTTTCAAACCGAACTCTTCGAATTTCATAGCTATCCATTCAGCAGCTTTTTCACCACCTTCCAGTCCGCTCTGTCTTCCTTTAAATTCCGGTGATGAAAGTTTTCTTACATATTCTCTGGCATTTTCACCAGAAAACCTGCTTTGTGAGTAACTACTTAAAGTGAATACAAGTAAAAACAATAATAAAAAAACCAAAAATTTTCTCTTCATATATCTTCCTCCTAAAAAAGGTAAAATTAGAGTAATTAGCGAAATTTGTTGTTATTAAAAACAACTGATTACACGAATTTCACGAATTATTAATTCATCAGATTAACCTAAATATTGATTAATTTTTCACAGAATAAAGAAGGCTGACCAAAGTTAATAAGTAACCCTAATTTATACCCTGTTGCTTTGAGATAATTTATAGTTTGTGATCTTTCAATATCTGTTATTGATTTTACAGCCTTTAATTCCACTATAATTTTATCAAAAATTAAAAAATCAGCTTTAAATTTACCAACAATCTCATTTTTTATATTTAACATCTATTTCAGTTTGCCTCTTAAATGGTATATTATTCTTCTTAAGCTCTATATACATAGCTTCTTCATAAACAGACTCCAGAAAAACCGGCCCAAGAATTTTATGCACTTCCATAGCAATTCCTATTATCCTGTAAGATTCTTCCTTGTATATAAGTTCGTTATACATTCACAAAAACTTATGTAATTAGAGTAATTAGCGAAATTCGTTGTTATTAAAAACAACTGATTACACGAATTATTTCTTCCATCTTTCGTTCCAGGCTTCGGGTTGTCCTTTAAGATATTTGTCATACCATTCGAGCATCATTAACTGAACTTCCTTTCTGAATCCTCGTATTCCGTGGTTTTCTCCAGCAAATCGAACATAAGCGACATCCTTTCCCAGAACTTTAAGGGCAGTAAACATCTGGTCTGATTCCTCTGATGGAACATTTGTGTCACCGGTTCCATGTAGAAGAAGAAGTGGAGTCTTAATTTTATCAGCATGGTAAAGAGGAGATTTATCAACAAAAACATCCTGTCTATTCCAGGGGTAGCTTCTTGCAAGGGCAACATCACCATAGGCGAAACCCCACCATCCTGCACCCCAGTAGCTTGCTATGTTGCTTATTCCATACTGAGAACAGGCAGCCGCAAACATATCAGTTTTTGTTATAAGAGTCATTGTCATAAAACCACCATAACTACCACCGTAAATACCAATTTTTGAACCATCAATAAAGGGTTTTGCCTTAACAATTTTTTTAACACCTTCGATAATATCTTCTGCAGCTTTTGTTCCCCAGTCATTTAAATGAAGGTCTGCAAATTCCTGACCATACCCGATAGCGCCAACCGGATTCAGTGTGTACACTACATAACCATTTGCTGTTAAAAAATTAAAATAAAGGTTAAAATTCCTTGTGGTTGGATAAACACCTCCATAGTAGTATACAATCATCGGGTATTTTTTACCGGGTTCAAAATCAAGGGGGTAATAGAACCATCCTTCTATTTTTCTTCCGTCAGAATTTACAAAATCAAAGTTCTCATACCTGCTCAAAACAACTTCCTTCTTATAATCAGCATCATTCCCTATAAGGATTTTAAAATTTCCTGTTGAACAATCGTAATAATAAAGCTGGGAAATTCTATCCATAGGAGCTGCTGTAAATAAAAACTTTTCTTTTCCTCTCATTTTATCGTAGCTGTATATTGAACTAACAGGTAATAAAACTTTTCTAAAATTTTTTGTATCTGGTGATACTACAAAAACCTCTGCTGTACTCTTATCAAGACCCGTAAAGTATATGTTTCCTGAGATACTATCCCACAGTATGTTTCCTCTTATGCTTGGTTTAAAATTTTCTGTAAGTTTGTAATACGTTTTTTTATTTACATTATATATGTATAAATGACTATTATACTGGTTATGGTCTTTAACTGATACATCCTTGAACACTTCAGAAGCGCCAGCGGTGAATACAATATATTTATCATCGGGGCTCCACTTAAGGTTACTGATCCCCTGGAAACGATACTCGCCGAGAATCTTGCTTTTAAGTCCTTTTAATCTGAGAATTGCAAATTGCTGTTTTGAATAGGGTCTTTCCTCGATTGGTAAGGAACGTATAAAAGCAACCCTTTTTCCATCATTCGATAGGGCAAAAGATGATACTGACCACTCACCATAAGTAAGCCTGTGTTTTGTTTTATCATTAATTGAAATTATCCATAAATGAGTTCTTCTATCCCAGTAATCCCATTTATGATAAAGTTCTGTCAGAATTGTTATTTTTTTGTTTTTTTTCACTTTTGTTTTTTTATCCTGCAATATATATAATAGAGACATACCATCTTTTGTCCACTCAAATTGACCTATGCTCTGGTCTGATTCAAAAATTTTTTCATAAGTCTTATTACCCAGATTGTATATCCAGATTTCATTTTTAGCATTTTTTCCGGTTCCTCTTGCAGAAAAAGCCAGCCTATCCCCCACAGGGCTCCATCTTACTCTGGAAATTGACTCTCTTTTGTTCAGTGTGTGTATTATTTCATTAGTATCGATACTTCTTAATTCAATCCAGGAAAATCTACTCTTCTTATCCGGTATATATTTGCTTAAAACTACTGAATAAAGGTTCTGAACCGGGGAAATACTGAATGAACCTATGGTATTAAATTTATTAAGGTCATCAAGGGTAACACCATGCCGTTTAGATAAGGAAATTTCGGGCTGGAACTCTTTACCATAATCGTTTGCAATAATAGAAGCTTTAATTTTCCATTCTTCAAGCTCATCTTCAGGATCAAATAATGTTTTCAGAACAAGAATGTGTTTTCCAGTGGTCAGAGTTATGTCCTTAATGATTGTTTCCGGTTTCTCTTTAGAAATAGAAACTTTCTTACCAATTTCTTTTCCATCAAACCATATAGAAAGATAATTCGAAGTAATCATTTTAATTTTAGCCTTTTGCCATCTTTTACTTTTTATATAACAGGCAGCATAAGCAGTAAGGATACTATTTCCTTTACTGTATTTACTTAATTCAAGTTCTCCATTCAGGGAATATACCTGATTCCATACAATATTTTCTTTCAGGTACCAGTCAAGCATTTCTCCTTTTTCAGGTTTTAGATTTTCAATGTCTATAAACTTTTCTGAAAGAAGTTTTGAAGCTGAAAATTTCTTATCTTTTTCAAAACTTTTCGGAGCAACTGTTTCTGCAGAATTCGTTTTCAGCCATTTTTCAATCCTGATTTCAATTTTCCCCTGCCGGGCAAAAAGAAAATATGGAACTATAATAAGAAATACCAATGTTAAAGCTAATAATTTTAAACATTTCATTTTCTAATCTCCTTTATAATATTAATTAATTTTAATT
>QNDJ01000176.1 GCA_003644825.1 Candidatus Zhuqueibacterota bacterium
ATATAAGTCTATTTTAAATAATTATTTAGATTAATGAATATTACATTTCTCAAGAAGATTTTAAAATCTTATAAGAATGGAGAAATTTCTGAAAATGAGATTCTTGAAAAATTAAAGAATCTTCCTTTTGAATCGATAGAATTTGCTACCATAGACCATCACAGGGCAATAAGAAAAGGATTTCCAGAGATTATATATTGTGAAGGCAAAACTCCCGAACAAATTGCAGGCATTGCTGAAAAGATTGCAAAAGAAGGTAATCCATTAATAGCTTCAAGGGCGACTTATGAAGATTATACTGCAGTAAAAGAAGTTTTACCTGAAGCTGAATATTTTGATAGGGCAAGAATAATCGGAATTGAAGCCAAAAAAACAACCGAGATTGAGAAACAGGGAACTGTACTGGTAATTACTGCTGGAACTTCAGATATACCCGTTGCAGAAGAAGCAGCAGTAACTCTATATTATATGAATCATCAGGTTGAGAAATTATTTGATGTTGGTGTATCAGGTATACACCGTTTATTTTCACGTATTAATTATTTGAATGAAGCTGATGTAATAATTGTAGCAGCGGGGATGGAAGGAGCACTGGCAAGCGTAATTGGTGGAATTATTGATAAACCGGTTATTGGTGTTCCCACATCGGTAGGATATGGAGCAAGTTTTAATGGGCTGGCAGCTCTTCTGGGTATGTTAAATAGTTGTGCATCTGGCGTTACTGTTGTTAATATAGATAATGGTATTGGTGCTGCTTATGCGGCAAGTATTATATTAAGACAAATTTACAAAAAGAGATAAATCCTGGAGGTAAAATGCCTAAATTCAAAGATAATTTTACTAAAGAGATAGATAAAATCTATAGTGAAATGGAAAATATGTTTCAAAATTTTATCAAAGCAAACCGTCCCATGGTAGTTACAAAAACAAGAAAATGGGTTCCAGAAACTGACCTTGTTGAAACTGAAGATGAGTATATAATTGTTGTAGATTTACCTTATGTTAATCCAAAGGATATAGAGATTATTTATAAATTAGGTTACATAACAATACGTGGGATAAGAAGGAACTATTGTAACTTCGAAATTAAAAGGTATCATAAAATGGAAATAGACTTTGGGCACTTTGAAAGAACAATCGAGATACCAGGACCAATCGATAATAAAAATGTTTTAACTAAGTATAAAGAAGGTTTTCTGGAAATAAGACTGAAAAAGTTAGTTGAGAGAAGAGGTAGAGAAATTCGTATTAAAATTGAATGAAAGGGAAATTATGGACATCGATAAGAATTTAAGTGAAGAATTTTCACCTGAAATCCCGGAAGAGATTCCTATATTTAACACTGATAATCTTGTTGTATTTCCTTTTATGATTGTTCCTTTGACTGTTACTGAGGAAAGATTGATTCAAATAGTAAATGATGCTGTAATTAAATCAAAGATAATAGGTGTTTTTAAAACAAAATCTGATGTAAAAGATGAATCAAAGGTTTCAAAATTTCACGAAATAGGAACAGCGTCTTATATATTTAAAATGTTTAAAGTTCCTGATGGAAGTTTAAGAGTGTTACTTCATGGTCTTTCCAGAATAAAGCTTCTTGAGATTTCTCAGGATAAACCTTATTACATTGGAAAAACAGAAAAAATAGATGAAAAAGAAACAAAATCTATGAGAATTGAAGCTTTAAAAAGGAACATCATTGAACAATTTAAGAGAATAGCTGAATTATCAGGTAATATACCACCTGAAGCTGTTATTGCAATCAGTAATATACAGGAAGGAAGTAAAATAGCAGATTTTATCGCCGCAAATCTTAACTTTGAATCTTCTGACAAACAGGAGATACTTGAAACCCTTGACGTTGAAGCAAGATTAATTAAAGTATCAGGTTTATTAAACAAGGAGATTAAACTTCTGGAAATCGGGAGTAAAATTAAGGAAGAAGTAAAATCTAAATTTGATAAGAGTCAGAGAGATTTTTATTTGAGAGAGCAACTAAAAGCAATTAAAAAGGAACTGGGTGAAGATGAAGAAAAGAATAAAGATATAATAGAACTTTCAGAAAAATTGAAGAAAGCGAAACTTACAAAAGAAGCAAAAGAAGTTGCTGAAAAGGAACTTGATAGATTGAGTAAAATGCATCCATCTTCAGCAGAATACACTGTTTCTTTTACATATTTAGACTGGATATTGAATTTACCCTGGAAGAAATCAACCAGAGATAATATTGATTTAAAAAAAGCAGAAAAGATATTGAATGAAGATCATTATGGATTGGAAGAGGTAAAAGAGAGGATTCTGGAATTTCTGGCTGTTAAAAAATTGAAAAAGGATTCCAAAGGTTCTATTTTATGTTTTGTAGGACCACCGGGAGTGGGTAAAACTTCCCTTGGGAAATCAATCAGTAGAGCCCTGGGAAGAAAATTTATAAGATTTTCTCTTGGTGGAATTCGTGATGAAGCAGAAATAAGAGGGCATAGAAGAACATATATTGGTGCGTTACCAGGCAGAATCATTCAGGGAATGAGAAAGGTTGGAACAAATAACCCTGTTTTTATGCTTGATGAAATAGATAAAATTGGGGCTGATTTCAGGGGTGACCCTGCTTCAGCGTTGCTTGAAGTTCTTGACCCGGAACAAAACTTTTCCTTTTCAGACCATTACCTTGAGATACCTTTTGACCTTTCGAAAGTTATGTTTATAACAACTGCAAATCTATTACATCCTATTCCTCCTGCCTTAATGGATAGAATGGAGGTTTTACAATTGCCGGGTTATGTCCCTGAGGAGAAAATCATAATTGCTAAAAACTACTTAATTCCAAGGCAAATAAGAGAAAATGGATTAAAAGAAGAATATATAAAATTTACTAATTCAGGTATATTGACAATTATTTCTGATTATACAAGAGAAGCAGGAGTCAGGAATCTGGAAAGGGAAATTGCGAATATTTGTAGAAAAGTAGCCAAACAGTTTCTGTTAAAAGGAGAGAAATATATTAAGATAGACAAAAATAGTGTTTCAAAATATCTGGGACCAAAAAAGTTTTTTTCGGAAATAGCTACAAGAAAAGATGATATTGGAATAGCAACGGGATTAGCATGGACCCAGTATGGCGGTGAGATATTGTTTATTGAGTCTATTATGATGAAAGGTAACAAAGGATTTATTCTTACTGGCAAACTTGGGGATGTGATGAAAGAATCTGCAAGGGCTGCATTAAGTTATGTAAAATCAAAAGCTTCAGAACTTAAATTTGACCCTGAAATACTTGATAAAAGTGATGTTCACATCCATATTCCGGAGGGTGCTACACCAAAAGATGGGCCTTCAGCAGGTGTTGCTATAGCAACATCTCTTGCTTCTCTTCTTTCAAAAAAACCGGTCAAGCATGATGTTGCTATGACAGGTGAAATTACTTTGAGTGGAAGGGTTTTGCCTGTCGGTGGCATAAGAGAAAAAATCGTTGCAGCAAAAAGAGCAGGTATTAAAACTGTTATAATTCCTAAAGAAAATATAAAGGACCTGGAAAAAATCCCCAACTATATCAGAAAAAATCTTAAATTCGAATTTGCTGAAAAAGTTGAGGATGTATGGAAAATTTCTCTTGTTAATGGAAGTGGAATCTGAAAATTTATTAAAGTTTTTTCAATACCTGCTGATAAATATAATAGCACTTTTTATCAGGAGTTAGATTTTAAATGGAAGAAGCATTATCGAATTTAGAGGGAGAAGAAGCAAGGGAAGAATTTGAGGAAATAACAGAACCAGAAGAAGAAAAATTAACCTTTGAGGATATTGTCTCCTTTACGATGCTTATGGAGTCCGCTATTACATTTGTAAGTATATTAATATTTATGAGTATGTTTATTTATTCTGTGTGGTAAAATAAAAGGTGGAAGAACAATTATTACCAGAATGGATTACCCTGTATCTTCCACCTTTTTTATTTTTATTACTGGAACAAAGCGAGAACATTCTGAGGTGCCACATTAGCCTGAGCAAGTTGAGCTGTAGCAGTCTGTTGTAATATCTGTAATCTTGTAGATTCAAGTTGTTCATAAGCGATATCTGCATCAAGGATTCTACTTTTTGCAGCCTCTGTGTTAGTAATAGCTATTCTCAGAGTTGATTCTTTCACAGTTAATCTTGATACGATTGCACCGATTGTTTGTAGAGAATCTGATACTGTTTCAATAGCAGCATCAACATTTGCAAGGGCAATACTTGCGCCTGAATGCGTAAATATTAGATTGGATACATGGGCTGAATCGACACCGAGACCAGTAGCAGTATGGTTTCCAATAAGGTCGAATCTCAAAGTATCTGTTGTTCCTTCACCGGTCTGGAAGGACCTTCCTGTATATGTTCCATCAAGTAAGACATTCTTGTTAAATTGTGTTTCTTCTACAATATCTGTGATTTCTTCGGTTAACTGATCAAGTTCAGATTTAATAGCATTTCTTTCAGCAGAACCGAGAGTATCGTTGGCAGCCTGAGTTACTTTTTCCTTCATAGTAATAAGAATATTGCTTATATTTAATAAACCGCCCTCTGCGATAGAAAGAACATTTTTAGTTGTACCGACATTATCCAGAGCTGTCATTAAACCTCTGACCCTTGCCCATAGCCTTTTGGATATAACATATCCGGCTGGGTCATCAGCAACTTCATTTATTCTTAATCCTGTAGCAAGTTTAAGCTGTCTTTTTTCAAGTTCCCAGTTTACATTCTTTAAAGCCGCCAATGCATTGAATGCTGCGATATTGGTATTAATTCGAGTGGCATCCCCTAAAGCCATTCTTTTACCTCCTTATATTAAAAATTAAATATTATTATCCATCGTTGCATTCTCTTTTTATGCAACAAATATGCCAGATTGAAATTTGTTGAAATTTGTACTTAAATTAAACTCAAATTACCTTTTCTGACG
>QNDJ01000177.1 GCA_003644825.1 Candidatus Zhuqueibacterota bacterium
ATACGCGTGTTTTTTCAACAAGCGCACCCGGCTTAACCGGCATCCATTCACGATAACAAGGAGCATACGTCAGACCTGCATCCGCATCACTTCATGGTATGCCTCGATCATTTTATTCCTGATTTCCATCATTAATTCAAAACTCGTATTGGCTTTTTCCACTGCTACCATTACATCGTGAACATCTTTAATTTCACCTGTTAATAATTTCTCTACAGATTTACCCGCATCCATTTGAAGTTCATTCACATCATTTATGAAACCTTTTAATGTTTCTTTAAAACTTTTAACCTTTACCCCTGAACCGGTTTTTAATGGTTTTTGAGGTCCTGATGTTGAACCCGGAACCGCTGGCTTCTGAGGATAAATTACTCCTTTTACCATTTAATTCTCCAGTTTTATATTTTTATATCAATTGAATTCCCCAGAGAAATTTTCGCTCTTGCCTTATACAAATTAGATTTCCTATTTTTCTGAGAATGGGTTTTCACCGTCTTCTGAGGAAATAATTTCTTTAAATATACTTTTTCCTCTTTAGATAATATTTTCGATAAATTGTAATTACTCTGAGAAATTCTTCCTATATTCATAATTTAAAACAAAGTTTAAATATTTTATATTTCAAGAGCATTCATCATCATTCCCTTAGATGCATTCATAGCAGTAACATTTGCTTCATAAGCTCTCGAAGCAGCAATCATATTAACCATTTCTGTTACTATATCAATATTAGGATAAGCAACAAATCCATTTTCATCAGCGTCAGGGTGATCCGGATCATAAACAAGCCTTGGCGGTCTAGTATCTTCAGCAATTTTATCGACTTTAACACCCTGAAATATATTCTCTCTTTTTACCCAGGTTTCTTCATTATCCAGATGAGTTTTAGTAGTTCTTTTCAGTTTCAAATGTTCTTTTTTAAGTATAGTTAGAAATTCTGCTCTTTCTCCAGGTCTGAAAATAACCTGTTTTCTTCTATATGGTCCACCTTTTTCAGTTCTTGTAGCATCCTTATTTGCTATATTACTTGCTATAGCATTCATTTTTGTTCTCTGGGCGGTTAAGCCCGTCGCACTGATATCTATTGCCGAAAAAAGCCCCCTTATGGTCATACGATTTCTCCTGTTCTATCTGACATACTCTCCTCTAATGGAAGACCTTAATTTGTTAAAACTATCTCTCATCAACCTTGTAGCATAAGCATATCTTATCTGGTTTTTAGCCAGTTCAGCCATCTCATGGTCTATGTCAACATTATTTAACCCGCTTCTTAAAGAGTCATCTTTTGGCATATATGGAATTGGTTTCACACGTTCAATAGATGGTCTACCCACTGGAATATGCTTTGGATTTGTTAAATAACCCTTAATTCCCCTTTTCCCCAGCGCTTTTTTCAATTCTTCTTCAAATTTTACTTCAGTTCTTCTGAATCCGGGTGTAGAAACATTAGCAATATTATTTACAATAGACCTCTGACGCATAGAATATGCGTCCATTGACTTGTAAAGAAGAGGAATTTTTGTTTTTCCAAATATGAAATTCGGGATACCGGGCATTTTTTTCTCCAATAAACATATAAAATCAGAACTCTATATGGATTTTTGCAATTTCTATGCCATTATTTTTATTGCAGGGCAGGCAAAATAAAAGTCTTGTATCTCTTTTATTATCAATAAAATAAAGAATCAGTAAATAGGACCAGCACAAATAAAAAAGGAAAATTTTTCCTTATTAAATCATTATTTTCCCTTCATAAAATAAGGATCAAGTTCTCCTTTTTCTTTATATTCATTTAGCTTATTTCTTAAAGTTCTTACACTTATACCAAGTATTTCAGCGGTCTTAGACCTGTTATTATTATAGTTTCTCAGGGTTCTGAATATTAACTGTTTTTCCATTTCCCGTAGTGTAACATTGGTATCCTCAGAATCATAATCAATAATGGAATCAAACGAATCCCCTTCAAATATAAAATGCATCGGTTCCAGAATTTCCTGTTTGGACATTATTACAGCCCTTTCGACCCTGTTTTCCAGTTCCCTGACATTACCGGGCCAATCCAGTCTCATCAATAACTCAAGAGCATCCTTTGAAATACCCTTTATATTTCTGTTATGTGCCTTGTTGTATTTTTTTATGAAATGTTCAACAAGAAGCGGGATATCCTTTTTTCGCTCCTTCAAAGGCGGAATAAAAATAGGTATTACATTAAGACGATAAAAAAGGTCTTCCCTGAATCTTCCTTTTTTAATTTCTTCTCTAATATCCTTATTTGTAGTGGCAATAATCCTAACATCAACTTTTATTGGTTTTGTATTACCTACCTTTTCAAACTCTTTTTCCTGAAGGACTCTCAGTAATTTTGCCTGCAATGCTGGGCTCATTTCACTTATTTCATCAAGCAATAATGTTCCACCGTTTGCTGCTTCAAACCTTCCCTGTCTTGTTCTTATTGCTCCCGTAAAAGCGCCTTTTTCATGACCAAAAAGTTCACTTTCCATAAGTCCTTCTGGAAGAGCAGCACAGTTTGTTTTTATGAATGGTTTATTACATCTGGAACTGTTATAATGAAGAGCTCTTGCAACAAGCTCCTTGCCGGTTCCGCTGGCTCCCTGAATAAAAACTGTTGCTGAACTATCTGCTATTGCCCTCAAGGTATCAAAAATCTTCAACATTTTTGTACTCTTACCTATTATATTATCATACCTATACTGACTGCTGATTTCTTCTTTTAAGTATCGGTTTTCTTTTTTTAAATCCAGATAATTGAAAACTTTTTTAACCATCATTTCAATCACATCAGGATTAAATTTCTCATCCTTCGTAAGATAATCATAGGCACCTAATTTAACAGCTTCAACAGCATTTTCGATTGTTCCATAAGCGGTTAATATCACAACAGCCGCATCAGGAAGCTCTACCTTCGCAGTCTTGAGAACATCCATCCCGGATACCTTTGGCATTTTAAGGTCTGTAATAATAAGGTCATAATTATTACTTTTTATCTTCTGGATTGCAACACTACCATCATCGGCCGTATCCGCTGGAAAACCCATCCTTCTAATTGTTTCTTCAAGCAGTTCTCTCATTATTTTTTCATCATCAACTATTAAAATGTTTTTATTCTCCATATATCATCTCCTAAAATATTTCAATATGGTAAAGAAATTACAAATTTTGTTCCTTTATTTTCTTTACTATAAATTGAAATTTTACCCTGGTGAGACTCAACGATTTTCTTTGCAATGGCAAGACCGAGCCCTGTTCCATCACTTTTTGTCGTAAAGAAAGGATTAAATGCTCTCTTTAATGTGTCTTCATCCATTCCAATCCCTGAATCCTTAATTATTATATCAACATATTCATCATCTTTCCTGTTAAAAAGCTCAACTTCAAGAACCCCTTTTTCTTCAATAGCCTGAATCGCATTCTTCAAGATATTAAGCAAAACCTGTTGAATCAATTCAGGGTCAAAAAATATGTTAATTTTTCTATCAGGAAATCTGGAAACTACATCGATATCCTTATTTTCCTGTTCCAGTTCGACCTTTAACAGAGCCAGAACTTCGTCAATTACAACCCTTATGTCTTCTTTTCTTTTTTTTGGTCTAACAGGCCTTGTAAATATGAGAAGATTTGAAGCAATTCTATTAAGGCTTGCTACACCTTCAATTATTTTTTGCACGAGATTTCTTCTGGGGTCACCAACATCTATGTCCCTCTCAAGAAGAGCAGCAAATCCACCGATTCCACCCAGTGGATTCCTTATTTCATGAGCAACATTTGCCGCCATCTCACCAAGGGCTGCAAGGGTTCTTGCTTGCTGAATCTCTTCCTTCAATCTCTTTATTTCACGCAAATCACTGAAAATTTCAACTGCTCCTATCACTTCTCCTTCAACTGTTGAAACAACAGACGTGCTGTATTCAACAGGTATAGTCGTTCCATTTTTAGAAATAATTTCTTTCTCTCTATTTACCTTTTTAATACCCTTTTTAAGGGTATAAATTGCTGTTTCATTTTTATCAACACCTTTTCCAAAACTTTTAAAATAGCTTTTCCCCAGAACTTCATCAACTGTATAACCTGTAATTTCAGAAGCTGCTCTATTAAAAACCGTTACTTTACCATTCAGGTCTACTGCAATAACTCCCATATTCATACTTTCAAGGATATTCTTCAGGTGATTTCTAATGGAATCCATCTCTTTTAAACTTTTTGACAGCTCCCTGTTCTTTTCTTCAAGCTCAAGATTTAACTCACTGACCTTTTTTTCAAGCCTCTTCCGTGCCTGAATTAATTTCTCCGATGTCCGTAAAAAAAACTCCTTTGTCTGGTTAAAAAATTCATAAGCTTTCTTTAGTTCATCAACTTCACTATTTTTAATTTTTTTACTTTTTCTTTCTTCCATTTCTATGTTTTCTATCATTCAAAAATTTTATACAAAACCCTTTTCCTCTTATCAAAGGAAACAAGATACAAGACATTATTATTTTTCAAGAAATCTATCACTTTGTCAAAGCCCTCACCGACTTCTTCAGGAGAATGAGCATCTGAACCTATAATTAAAGGAATTCCAAGGCTTATAGCTTTCTTTAAAATCCTTACAGAAGGATAAAATTCTTTCCGTTCTTTTCTTAAACCCGCAGTATTTATCTCAAGTACAACATCACAACTTTTAATTGTTTCAAGAGTTTTTTCAGCTACTTCAAAATATCCATTATTCAGGGAATATCCGGATTTATTTATCAAATCAAAGTGCGATATTACATCAAATAAACCACTCTTTGCTGCTCTACTTACAAGATAAAAATAATCTTTGTAAAATTTATTTACTTCTTTTTCATTGAAGAAATGCACAAGCTCAAGATTATCAAAAGACAAATCCCCAATATAATGGTATGAACCAAGAA
>QNDJ01000178.1 GCA_003644825.1 Candidatus Zhuqueibacterota bacterium
GGAGCTATAGAATTATTAATTATATGAAAATGGTTTAGCTTTAATTAATGATAGATATTAAGTTATTGAATACTTTTAATTTTAGAATGATAAAAGAGTCCCGTAGGGACGATATGTTTGTAGAAAAATATTGGGAAAAAATAAAGAGCCCCGTAGGGGCGAAATGGTTATATATTCTGGTATGCTAATTCGATTATTAAATCTATTGAAAAAAAGGTTATTTATCGGTTTTACAACTGGTGTAATATTCATATTAATTATTCATAGAGCGGTGGAATATACATCATCGGACAAATTTTGTAATTACTGTCACGTTCACCCACATGTAACCTCATCCTGGCGTTTATCCACACATTATAATAATAAAAGTGGTGTTGTTGTTCACTGTGTTGAGTGCCATCTACCTCCGGATGGTATTAAACATTATGCAGAAAAGGTAAGGCTTGGTATAAAAGATATCTGGGGTAAACTTTTTAAAGATAAATCAAAAATTAACTGGGAGGAAAAATCAAAACTTGAACTGGCAGTTAATTTTACTTACAGGGAAGCCTGTATCAGGTGTCATAAAAATCTTTTTCCCTTGAAATTATCAAAAAAAGGTGAAGAGGCACATTTATATTATACCAGAAAGTCAAAACAAATACGATGTTTGAACTGTCATCTTTATGTTGGTCATTATTCGGAGCTTGTTGTTCAAAAGAAGCCTTTTGGTGAAACAAAAAAAGCAAAAAAGATTATTTATACTGAACCGGCTAAGGTGGAGAAATTTGAAAACTATACAGAGTATATTCCTGGGTCAAGCGTAAAATTTGATATGATAGCCATTCCAGGAGGCACTTTTACAATAGGGAGCCCTGAAAGTGAACCATACAGGTATCAGGATGAGGGTCCACAGCGGAAAATCAAAGTAAGCAGGTTCTGGATGGGTAAAACAGAAGTTACATGGGATGAATATGAAGAATTTTATAGACAAACTTCTGTTGAAGGTAAAAATAATATCCGATTAATATCATCCTATAAAAGAAGTTCTGAGTTGGAAGCTATAACGGGCGCAACACCACCTTACGGTTCCCCGGATCAGGGCTGGGGAAGAGGGAAAAGACCGGCCATTACAATGACCTATTATGCTGCAATGGTGTATTGTAAATGGTTATCTGCTGTAACGGGTAAAAAATATAGGTTGCCTACTGAAGCAGAATGGGAATATGCCTGCCGTGGTGGAACTGATGGTGCTTACTTTTTTGGAGGTAACCCTGAAAAATATACCAGTAAACGGTTATGGAACAGAATTTTTAAACCGGATACTTCTTTGATTAATTCCTATGTTATTTATGCAGGTAATAGTGGTGGTAAAACTCATTTACCTTCAGAGGTTAAACCCAATCCTTTTGGATTGTTAAATATGTCAGGAAATGTAAGAGAATTTTGTCTTGATTGGTATTCCCCCGATGCTTATTCTATGTATCCTGAAAATGTGACTATTGTTAATCCCGGGGGTCCTCCATCTGGTAAGGAACATGTAATAAGGGGCGGGTCATATAAAAGTGATGCTATTGATGTTCGTTCAGCTGCAAGAGACCATACTCGGCATAGTGCCTGGATGATAACAGACCCGCAGATACCGAAAAGTTTATGGTGGTATTCTGATTGTAATGATGTTGGATTCAGGGTTGTATGTGAATATAAGGAAGATAAAAATAAACAAAATAACAGTAATAAAAAAAGAGGGAAATGATATACGCTATATCAATATCATTATTTGAATATGATTACCAGAGTAGAATTCTGGTAATAGATAAATAAATCTAAAAGTTTCTAAAGATGCTGTATGAAAGAAAAAATTAATAAAATTATTAATCTCATTTCAATACTAAAAAGCAATAATTCAAAAGGAGGTTGATCGTGGAAGAAAAAAAATCATTAAATCGAAGGGAATTTATAGGCAAAGCTGCTGCAATAGGAACTTTAGGAGCAATTGGGCTTGGAACACTTGTTTCCTCTTGTGGCAGAAAGAAATCTGCAAAACTTAATTTACCACCCTTGCTGGATAGAGCGCCAGAGGGTAAGGTTTTAAAAGCGGGTCTTGTTGGTTGTGGTGGTCGGGGAACAGGTGCTGCTTTTAACTTCCTGGAGGCAGGACCCGACCTGAAAATTACAGCTTTAGCTGATGTATTTAAGGATAGACTGGAAAGCTGCCGTGAAAAATTAAAGGAAAAGAAAAATGTGGAAATTCCAGATGAAAACTGTTTTATTGGGTTTGATGCTTACCAGAAGCTTATAGATTCAGGTGTTGATATAGTAATGCTTGCGACTCCGCCTCATTTTCGTCCGGAACATTTTGCAGCCTGTGTAAATGCTAAAAAGCATGTTTTTATGGAAAAACCGGTTGCAGTTGACCCTGTTGGAGCCCGTTCCATTATGAGTACAGCTAAAAAAGCAGAATCAATTGGATTATGTGTTATAACTGGTACGCAGAGGAGACATCAGCGAGATTATGTCGAAACATACAAACATATAATGGATGGGGCTATAGGCGAAATTGTTGCTGCTTATTGCTACTGGAACCAGGGGCAGTTGTGGTACAGGACGAGGAAGAAAGGATGGTCCGATATGGAATATATGATTCGTGATTGGGTTAACTGGTGCTGGTTGTCCGGTGATCATATAGTAGAGCAGCATGTTCATAACATTGATGTGATTTACTGGTTCACAGGAATGCATCCTGTTAGTGCAGTGGGTTTTGGTGCTCGCCACAGGCGTGTAACCGGTGACCAATATGACTTCTTCAGTGTTGATTTTGTTTATGAAAATGGTATGCATTTGCATAGTATGTGCAGACAGATAAATGGATGTGCGAATAATGTATCGGAATTTATTGTTGGAACGAAAGGTTCATCAAACTGCAAAAATAAAATTTTGAAGCCAGATGGTTCTGTTGCCTGGAAATATTCTTATCCTGTTGATGAATCGGGGAAATCTACAGGAAAGGTAAAAATTTCTCCTTATGTTCAGGAACATATACACCTTGTTACTGCTATACGTACCAATAAGCCTGTTAATCAGGCTGAAAACACTGCTATTTCTACACTTACTGCAATTATGGGAAGAATATCTGCATATACAGGGAAAAAGGTAACCTGGGAAGAAATGATGAACTCGAACCTCAGGCTCGGACCAAAAGAATATCGGATGGGTAAGGTTAATATTAAACCAATCATACCTGTTCCCGGAGTAGAAAAAAAGCCAGCAAAAAGGGCTTAAAAAGTTAAATAGAGGAAATTATGAAAAAGGTATCAAGAAGAAGTTTTCTAAAGACAGCCGTTGGGGGTGCATTAACAATATCCACCATTGGATGTAATTTAGGAAAGACAAAAAAGTCGCCAGAAAATATAGTATATATTATGACGGACCAGCAGACTGTTCATACCCTTGGTTGTTATGGTAATCCTTTGAATCCCACACCTAATCTTGATCGTCTTGCTGAAACAGGAATGAGGTTTATAAATTTTTATATAGGGGCATTTCCCTGTAGTCCTTCACGTGCCACTATGTTTACTGGATGTTATCCTCAAAAACATGGTGTTATTATTAACAATGTGATGTTAAGTGATGATATTCCTTCGATGGGTTTTATAATGAAAGAGGCAGGTAAAGATACGGGTTACTTTGGAAAAAGTCATCTTAAAGGGCATATGTATCGTGATGTTCCGTGGAGAAAACCGTTTAATGGAAGCTGGTATTATCGTCGTGTCCCTGATGATAGGGAATACAGATTCGAGAAGGTTGAAGGTGGATATGGTGAAGACCATCCCCAGCTCGGGTTTGAAACATGGGCTGGCGGATGGAAACAATACCATTCCTATTTGCGTGAAGTTGGTCTTGGTAAATTTCTTGAGAGGAGACCACTGCCAGGGAATCATCAGGACGTTCCAAGCGGTAGAGAAGGAAAACATATATATTCTCTTCTGCCTGAGGAACACCATATGGCTTCTTTTTTTGCCCAGAAAGCAGTTGAGTTCATACAAGCACATCGGGGGAATAAGCCCCCTTTTTGTATGGTATTATCTTTTTATGGTCCACATCTGCCAGTTGCTCCACCAAAACCCTGGGATGAAAAATACACTTTAGACCAGTGTCCATTGCCTTCCAATCATTTTGATACCCTTGAAGGAAAACCAGTTGAGCAGAAAAATAATAAAGTTTGTTATAAGCTTCCAAACTGGAATGATGAACAGTTCAAAGATTATATCCGAAGATATTATGGTTATTCTTCCTATATAGACCACCAGATAGGAAGGGTTCTCAAAGCATTAACGGAATACGGTTTAGATGATAATACAATTGTAATTTTTACATCTGACCATGGTGATATGGAAAGTGCCCATGGGTTTATTTATAAGTTAAATAACTGCTGTTATCAGGAGCTTGCAAGAGTGCCTTTTATTATAAGAGCACCCGGGATAACAAAACCGGGTTCTGTTGCTGATTGTTTAACAAGTAATGTGGATGTTATGCCAACCATTATTGATATTTTAGGTTTACCAGAGCAGAAAGGAATGCAGGGGTTAAGTTTTTATAACATACTTACGGGGCGTAAGACTTCTTTCAGAGATGACATATTTGTTTACTGGGGTGGTAGTTCATTTGTGACATTTGATGGACAATGGAAATATGCCATTCATTTAAAAAGTGCCCTTAATGAATTGTATGATTTGAAGCAGGACCCGGATGAAATGAAAAATCTGGCAACGGACAAAAAGTATATTTCCATCATAAAAGAAAAACAGAAAAAAATATTTAACTGGCTTTATGAAACCAATCATCCTTATGCTGAAGTAATTGAAAAAAATAAAAAGATATAAAATATTAA
>QNDJ01000179.1 GCA_003644825.1 Candidatus Zhuqueibacterota bacterium
CCTACATGCATTGGAAAGTATGGAGCCTGGACTTCAGGTTCAAGTATACTTTTTTTACAGTTAAGAAAGAAGAAAGAAAATAGAATATAAATAATCAATGAATAGATTAATACTTTTTTTTTCATTATTGATTCTGTAATTGTTATATTCTGTTTAAGTTACTAATTAACAATAACTAATATCAAAAATATTAGTAAATATTTTTGAATAGTTTTAAAAGGTTTTCTATATTATTTTTTAAACGATTGAAAGGAGATTTTGTTTCATCTTAATGTCAATTAGGCTCTAATTGAACTGCTTTTTTGGTATTATAACCATAGTATTTATAAAATTAGAATTCTAACACACAATTTCAGCATAATATAAATATATCTTAATAAAAAGAGGCAAACTTTATTTTCGATTTTTTTTGCAATACAATAATAAAACTTTAGTATACAACACTTATTAAGTTGAATAAATTTTATTTTCCTTTATTTTAAACTCTTTGTCCTCTTTGGTATTTATTTTTTCCATTTACCAATCGACTTTCATTTTTCACTTCTTATAACCTGTATCCTTTCGGAACTGGTTTCTCATCAAAGTAAATATTTCCGTTCTCGTCATATCCAAATCTTCCTTCAGCAATGAATTCAATAGTCTTAGGAAAAACAATCCAGTCACCTGCTTCTTTGAGTCTGTTCTGGTTATATTTTTCTATTTTTGTTAATGTATCCTTATCGGAAAGGTCAGCCCCTTCCTCGATTTCTACAGGAATAGGTGAGGATATCATAAGGAGTCTTCCTTCATCAACTGCCTCTTCAATAATATGAGTTGATGAAGATATTGTTTTTTCACCTGCCAATATGGCGTCCTTGACTGCGTGAGCACCTGTATATTTTCTTTTTCCATTTTCTTCAATGGAGAGGTCAGCAGGATGTACATTTATCCCGAGAAATGCACTTATCAAAGGAGCAGTAGCAATACTCATATATCCTGCATATACGGCAACCTTTATATCGTAAGGTGACAGAGCCTTTACCGTCTCTGAATCAAACTCTGGCCTTATAGACAAGTCTCGTTTTTTCTTTCCCCGGTGCTCATAAAAACTCCTGATATCCCTTGTAATTACCGGAATATCATAATCTTTTCCAATAAGATTTGCATTACTATCCCAGGTATCACTGAAAATCACAAGTACCTCATACGGAGATTTACCCTTTGTTCTTTTAAGATTGAGCTGATGTTCTATGATTTTTCTAAGGTTTGTTCCAGAGCCGGACATAAGCCCTCCAACTCTAAGAATCCCTTCATCAGGATTATGAAAAGGAGTAACTTTCATATTCTCTCCCTGTGTAAAATTTATGGTTAATAAACTTTAATGAAATGAAAAAATATTTTAACTTTTGTATGTTATTTATTTTATTAACATCATTTTTCTAATTTTTGAAAATTCCCCTGTATCTACTCTATACAGATATATTCCAGAAGAAACATATCCTCCATTATTATCCTTACCGTCCCATATAACCCTGTATTCTCCAGGAGATTTTTCTTCATTTATAAGTGTCCTGACTAACTGCCCAAGAGTATTGTATACACTAAGTTTAATATAGGGTAAGTAATTCCATTCTGATTTATAAATTTGTTTATGTTTTTTATATCTTCACTTCTGTTAATTCCAAGCACAACAACGTTCTCATTTTTGAATTTTTGCCAGATTGCTGTTTCAAAGTCCGCTAACTGGGGACTGCATACAGGTCACCAGGATGCAAAAGATGTAAATACAACTATTTTTCCTTTAAGCTCAGAAAGTTTATAAATTCTGGAGTAATTAACATCCCATAACGAAAAGTCTGGTGCATTATCACCCGGTCCAAAATCTTTATATCCTGCATAAACCGGAACACTATATGTCGGTTGATCCGGGTCATTTGAATAAATCGATATTTTTCCATCAATCATTGCTGTATAAACAGGGTTAAAAGTTATATTAATTTTTTTTGATTCATTTTTCTTTAACACAAAATTCTGAGGCTAACTGTAATAGACTGCTCATTTGAAGATATATCTGTTATTACAAGGTTCTCATTTCCGACGTTTGAAATAGTTATGTCGAGTTGTTCAACTTTTCCGGGAATAATATCACCAAAACTTAAAAACCTTCTACCTGGATAGATGTCCGGACAGGGTTCATCATAATACCGATAAACACGAACTGCTGACCAGTCAGCAACAAACACAAAGTCATCCTTTGCATAAATTCCCATAGACTGAGTTTTTGTATCTTCCTTCGCAAGACTTACAGGATTTAATGGGTCGGTTACATCAACAACTTCAACTACATCCCATTCTGCCATATATACTTTACCATTTTTAACAATAAGATGGGGGCAAAATCCAAGACCGGGATAATTCTTAAGAAAAACAGGTTTATTTTCTTCCGATATATCAAAAATGTCAACCCCCGATGCTCCTGCTGCAACAAAAATAAAATCTTCCCATACATCTATAAATTGTGCACAGCTTGTTGTTTTTACCTTTTTTATTATCACAGGGTCTAAAACATTGCTGACATCTACAACAACAATCCCGTATTTTCCATTAGCTACATATAGATAATTATCTTTTCCTGTAATTGCAAAGGCGTTCTCTACATTAATAAAATTTTTATGTAAAAGATTAACCGGGTCAGATATATCAATAACTTCAACACCTCTGTTATGAACAGCAGCAAAAAGTAGAGAATCAGTTAAAAAAACTGTTTCATAAGAGGTTTCATCATCATAACCGTATGTTCCCCTGCAATATGGAGAGGACTCAATAGAGAAATCTATTATATCAATACCGCCATATCTTCTTGTTACATATATAATGCTACCGTTAATAGCTAACCTGTGATAAAAAGTTCCATTTGCCACATTGTTCAGATTGTAATTTCCGAGCTGAATAGGTGCAGATATATTGGTGATATCAAAAACTGAGACTCCACCATAACCACAACAATATGCTTTGTCTCCGATAACCTTAACGTCAAGAATATGAATTAACCTTGGTCCTGCCGGTCTGAAACTCGTTACTGGTTCCAGATTATCCCGATATTGACCGAAAGTTCTACTAAAAGTAAGAAAAGATAAAAAAATGAAAAGAAAATATTTTTTCACTTTCAGGATTGCTGCTATTTCATAATATTGTTAGTCAAAACAGTTCAATAAGTTTTTTAACGTAAAGGCAGTTTAATTTCTATCACGGGATAAATCAACATAATGTTTAGAATACGATATAAGAAAAGAAATAATAATCACTTTAATCCTGAAAAATAAGTATTTCTTTCAGGTGGATAATCGGGCTCGTAGTTTGTTAATCTTAAAAACATCTTAATGTATTCTCTTATTTCAGAGAGTTTAATGATTTCGTTAAATGTACCAAAGTTTGCTTCTTTATAAGGATTGTCATCTTTTTCGATCATTTCGAGGGTTTTTTCAAATCTTTTCTGTGCTTCACTGCTTACGGGGATAAACCTATTTCCATCAATAATGAGGTCACCTCTTGCGTGATGCAGAGCCTGAGCAAGGATTATTGGTTCCATAACAATATTTTTAGCGTGAGTTGTTCCAAGTGTGTACACCGGTCCGAAACCCTCAGAACAGAACGCATAATGTCCAGCACCGCTTGCATTTCTGAGTATAATGGTCATCTGAGGAATAGAATGATAAATAATCTGGTCCATCAATAAACTGCCATGTTTTAACAGGGCTTCCGCTTCAGCCTGCGGACCCGATTCAAAGGCTTTAATATCCTGAAACCATACTATCGGATATTTTGCCTGGTCGCAGTGCTGAAGAAATTGTGTCATCCGGAAAAGGTCTTCTCTACTTAAGAATCCAGCAATTTTGTTTTCACCTTCTCTGGAAACATATAAACCATATCTTGTTCCAATAATCCCGAATATGAACCCATCAACAACTCCAAGTCCAGTAAACACACCTTTTCCATAATCTTTTCCTCTTCCGTCGGTAATTTCACATATTTCACTTCCATCAAGGATTCTTGCCAGAATATCCTCCAGGTCATAAGGTCTTGTATAGGAGTCCTGGTAAGGAAGAATACCTTTAAGTTCATCAGGGTCATAAAGTGGGTCTCTTGGTGGAAAAATTCTGTTTCTATCCATATTATTCGGGCTTCCAGATAATATAAGTTCCCTAATTGCTTTAATAGCGGTTTGAATGTTTTTAAAGTACCCTGATGCATACCCGTTCGGGCAATGAACCCATGGACCACCGAAAACAGCAGGGTCAACCTCAAACCCCTGGGCACCCTGAATAATAGCCTGTCCGCTTATCACTTCAAAACCACCTTCCATAATGTAATGGTTCTGACAGTTACCCAGCCTGTAGCCACCACCAGCTACTCCAGGACCTGTTTGAATGCCAAGTAATTTGCACCTTCTCTTTTTCATCCTTGCATTATGAGCCATAATATGGTCAAAACCGCTTGGACCCGCAAAAGAACGAATCTGAAGAGGAAGATATAAACCAGCAGAATCATTAAATATTATGTAATTTACTCCTCCAATTGTTTCGGCTCTAATCTGGTGTCTTACAATTTTTTCGATTGTTTCCGGAAAAAGAGCACCTCCATAACAGACATTATTCGTTGCTTCTAAAAGACAGGGATGACCATTGACCATCCCGACAGCCGTCCACACATTTGCACCATAAGGTCCATTCGGGTAGTCAAGATGATGATAAAAAGTCCCAAGATGAAGAGGGTTCTTATCATCACAGAGCTCATTCAGCACTTCTATTGCTGTTAATCCCCGGGAATCTTTTACCCTTTTGATATCTTTTTCTCTTCCCCCTGTATATATTTTATTTC
>QNDJ01000180.1 GCA_003644825.1 Candidatus Zhuqueibacterota bacterium
ACTATATACAAATATACACCAGAAGAAATTTTATTACCATCTTCATCACGCAAATCCCATTTTATTCCCCCTCTTCCTTCTTTTTCAGTTAGAACTTTTATCAGTTTTCCATTTAAACTTAAAACCTTAACAACAGAATTTAATGTAAGATTAGCAAAGGTTAACAAACCATTTCCATTACCCTCAATGTACGGATTAGGAAAAACAAAAACATCTGTTAAAGTTTCAGGAGAAATTCTTATAGTAAACGAATTTCCTTTATTAATTATAATTCCATTAAAACTCTTAACATTTACCACTACAATTTTATAATCTACACCAAAAGCTCCTACAGGTTTATTCGGAACCAGGTTTAAATACACTTCATCAGGTTTATCAGACTTAATTTCAATATTATAAATATCAATATCCGGTTCCAGTGAATAATTGGATTTTTCTGAAGCCGTTTCCTTATCTACCGGCATATTAAATTTAATTTTGATTGTGTTTTTATCTACAATTGAAGCATATTCTATATAAAAATCCTCAGTTAAAACAGAAACATAAAAGTCTGCAAAATTCTTTACATTATTTATATTCATACCTGAAAAATCTCTCACATTTTCGCTGACCTTTACTCTATAAATTCCTTTCTTTGAAAAACTATTCTTCAAAGTTAACAAAACTGATTTTTCTTGATTTATCAATAAAGATGAATACAGTCCAGGATTTTCTGGATAAAACATATAATTTTTTATATTTTCTGCAGTTTTATCTAAAACTCCATCAAAGTTTACTATAATCTGTTCAGGTGGAACAAACTCAGCATCAACAACTGAGACCTTTAAATGAGGAATAACTTTTACCGGCCCGACAATTTCACTTAGAGGTATTTCATAAGTTGAATCAATAGAACAAACACCATACCAGTATTCTTTATTTTTTTTGACTGCAGAATCTATGTAAAAACTTTCACCTGTTTCTGCATATTGAAGAATATTATCTTTTTCTAACCCCTTATAAATTAAAAACTTACTTACATTATTATACTCCCATTGAAGTTTAACTATATCTGTATCTACAGGGATACAGGTAAAATTATATGGAGAAACAGGCATCGACTCCATTCTTTTTTCTATTCTTGCTATACTATTATCAATATTAACAAATAACTCATTAATTCCATTATTATTAAAATCATCAATCAGGAATTTACCCGTTCTGGAGCCTTCAACCCTGGAAACGAAGTAAAAATTATCAATTATGTCATCTCTATCTATAAAATACAAATCAGGGTAAACTGAAATAACAATTTCATCATCCTGACCAGCGTCTATATTACCTGAGTAAATACCACTCAAAAAGATGTCCGGAGGCGCTACACCCAGAATCGTGGTTTCCCATATTTTTCTATAATCATTAAAAGATTTACTCTTAAATATATAAAAATTCCACAGACCGGTTTCTGCATTTTCTACATATTTAAAATTTTTATCAGAATAACTACCTGCAATAAATTCATTTTTTCCATCCCCATCATAATCTCCAGTTGACAAAAAATCTACACTACCATTATTTGGCAACCTAAAACTCCATTCCATATTCGATTTACCGGTATGATACTCATATACAATAATATCTCCATCGTTATCTCCAGAAAGAATCTCTACATTGTTATCTCCATCGAGGTCGCTTATTTCACAATAAGGAATTTTTAACTCATTAACACCGTTAGTTTCATTCACAAGAGAATCATATAAAGAAATATCTCCGTTATCAAATTTAGCTAAATATATTACATTTTCCTTTTTCCCGACAATTTCCGGCTTGTTGTCAGAGTTAAAATCAAAATAACGTATACCTGTAAAACCTTCAGGAAACTCCATTTTTAATCTATCAGGAAACCTATTTCTCACAGTGGATTCATACAAATAAGTTTCGTATCCTTTGGTGAGCATCAAATCAGGTTTACCATTGTTGTCCAGGTCTGCTACATCCCTGGGAATCGCCTTTATTTCAGGAATATTAATCTCCTGAAAATTACTACCATTCCATTCATATATCTTTAATCTATCAAATATATAACCATTTTTCAGTTCAGTGAAAATTATTTCTCTGTTATTATCTTTATCAAAATCAGTCGATTTGTAAAGAAAATATCCAGCAGGAAAACCCGTTTTTTCAATATTCAGGTTCCAGTTCAATTTCAGAGATTCTTTAAGCGTAATTTCATATTCCTCACTTTCAGTTTTTAGCCCTGTTTCATTCTGAGCTATTATAGAAAACACAATCCCATCGCTTTTTACTTCATCCTGCCCGATAATAATTCTCTGTTTTTTGCTGAAATATGGGAATTTCTTTTCATTTACTTCAAACAAGTTGTTAACTCTATGAAATTTTACTGTTATCCAGCAGGGCTCATCGGTATATGTTTCGATATAGAACTTTTCTTTAAGTTTATTTATAACAATTCCATAATCAATATTTAAAATTTCAGGTGGGGTCCTATCAAGAGAAAATCTGACAACGGTCTCACAACTATTTTTATCAAGTCCTTCAACAATTAATTTGAAATAGTAAGTTGTATCCGGTAAATTTGATAAATCAAATTCGCCAAGTTTATCATTCACTCTTTGAAAAGGAACATCTTTTAAAATTACTTTCCAGTTATCTGAACCTGCACCTGCTGTATACATAATTGTATAATGAAGAAAAGTTAAACCAGAGGTTGTACCATAAAATACTACTTTATTTTTTTCCCTTCTTAATTCGAGTTTTGCAGTTAATTTTTCACTTATTTTAAGGCATTTTTCTGCATTTAACCTTTTCAACTGAAGTTGTTTATTGTTATCAGAATCTAAAATGACATCAGAACTTGATGTTATAATACTTCTTATCTCATCGTTATCAGCATTTTCAAACCTTGATATTATTAATGCTGCCACTCCACTCACAAAAGCAGATGAAGCTGAGGTTCCACTTATGCTATTAAAACCATCACCCAGTGATGTTGAGATTATATTAACACCCGGGGCAAAAATATCTACATCTATCCCAAAATTCGAAAACCCTGCCAGATTGTCGTTCTTATCGGTTGCACCAACTGAAATTACATTGCTAAATCCAGATGGATAATGAGGCACAGTAGAAGAACTATTCCCTGCTGAACTGACCACCACACAACCATTTTTATACGCATAGTTAACCATATCTTTTAAAAAATAAGAATATACTGCATCGCCAAAACTGAGGTTAATAACATTCGCACCGTTATTTACAGCATAAACAATTGCTCTTGCCACATCATCTTCTTCAAGATACCCCTCAGCAGTTCCAGCCTTAATATTCATAATCTTAACATTCGGTGCAACTCCAATTACTCCAATTCCATTATCTTTAACAGCAGCAATTATTCCTGCCATTAAAGTTCCATGCCCGGCTTCATCCATAGGGTCATTATCTTCATCCATAAAATCACCGTTATCAGGATAAGAAATAGCATCAGTAAAATCCCAGCCAATAATATCATCTGTGTATCCATTACCATCATCGTCAATTCCATTCAGGTCTTCCTCTGTAAATTTTCCATCTCTGTTTATATCTTCTCCCGTATTTATCCATATATTATTTTTTAAATCTGGATGAAGATAATCGATTCCTGTATCCACTAAACCTACAATAATATCTCTACTGCCTTCAGTTATTTTCCATGCTTCCTCAACATTTATTCTGTGTAATCCCCATTGATTCCCATAAAAAGGGTCATTCTGAATTACATCAATTTTATATGCTCTATTCTCTTCTGCATATAAAATATATTTTAATTTCTTTAAATCTCTTATAAATTTATTGACCTTAACACCCTTTTTAATAACGATTAAATAAAATGACTGTAAAAAATCCTTTTCATTATTCTTAAGCCTGTATTTTTTAATTGATTCGGGGAAAATTTTCTGAACAGATTCAGTTACTTTTAGGTTATTTATAGAAGAAATTAAGCTGTTTTTCCCTTTTCCGGTAATTCCTGATTTAACCCTAATAATAACCTGTGTTTGATACCCGTAACAAATAAAAGTAAAAAACATCAGGATAATTATCACAACTAATAATGTGGGTAATAATCTCATCTAAAAATTTTTTGAATCAACACTATAAGAAACCTCGGGGGAACAGTTATAACAAGGATTATCATATAAAGAAAATTAACAATTCTATTTTTAAAGTATTTTTTATAATAAAGATAAAAATCTCTATGTGATTGAATAATCATACGAAATCTATTTTTATTTATACTGTGCCCCTGATAGTGAATTACTTTTGCAACTGGTAAAAAAACAATCTTATAACCAGCTTTGTGCACTCTATAACACCAGTCCACATCACTAAAAAACATTTTGAATCTTTCATCAAAGAATCCTACTTTATCCACCACCTTTTTTGTTGTAAATAAACAGGCACCCATAGGTTGTTGAACTTCTCTTTGGGTTTTATGGTCAAAATAGCCCATCTTCCAGAAATTAAAAATCCTGCTCTTTTTAAACATATAACTCAACAAAAGAATTTCAAATAATAATGTTTTATACTCATGAAAATTTCAACAGGAACTGATAATTCTGCCATTTTCTGTCAAATGTTGAGGTGCTACAATTCCAGTAGCAGGATTCTCTTTAAAAAATGAAATAATACTATTAAAAAATCCATCTAAAACTTTAACGTCAGGATTGATAATCAAAATATATGGTTCTTTTACTCTAAACAATCCCTGATTAATTGCTCTCGTATACCCTTCATTTTTTTCATTCCTGATTATTTCACAGGTAAAATCACGCCTTTTATTTTCAATTAAAAACTTCTCAATTTCATAAATAGTAT
>QNDJ01000181.1 GCA_003644825.1 Candidatus Zhuqueibacterota bacterium
AGATACTTTTGTTAAAGAGAAAGATATTGAGCGATTACAGTTATTGAATGAAATTTTATCTAAAGGTAAGTTAAAATTCGAAGATTTTTTTCCAGATGTGATAAAAAAACCTCTACAAGAATTATATCTTAAACAAGAAAATGAAGAAATAAAGTCAGTAATAAAATCTTTAGCTGAAAAATTTTCTGTTTCTCTTAAAGAAAATGGTAAAAATGAAGTTGAAGAATAGGCGTAAATTATGAGTGGTTTTAAAGAAAAAGAGATCTTGCAAAATTACAAACAAACAGAAATTGGCAGGATACCAAAGGAGTGGAAAGTTATGAAATTAGGAGAACTTTTCTATTTAGAATATGGAAAAGGGCTAACAGAAAAGAAGAGAGAAAATGGAGAATATCCTGTTTATGGCTCAAATGGTATAGTTGGTTATCATTCTCGGTATATAGTAAAAGGACCTGGTATAATAGTAGGAAGAAAAGGCACTATAGGTTCAATTACATGGTCAAATAATAATTTTTGGTCTATAGATACAACCTATTACATTTTATTGAAGAAACCTGAAATTGACCTTAAATGGCTATTTTACAAATTGTTGTTGTTGAAGCTTGAAAGATTAAATATGGCAACTGGTACACCTGGCCTAAATAGAGATTTAGTATATAGATTAAAAATCCACCTTCCCCCCCTTCCTGAACAGCGAAAAATAGCTGAAATCCTGTCTACTGTTGACCGGGCAATTGAAAAAGTGGATTCTGCTATAGCGAAAACCGAGCAGCTTAAAAAGGGCTTAATGCAGGAGCTTCTGACCAAGGGTATCGGACATAAGGAATTTAAAGATACAGAAATTGGAAGAATACCGAGGAAGTGGGAAATTTCGAAATTGGGGAATGTGGCTGATATAGAAACTGGAAAAAGAGATAAAGGAGGTTGCTTAAGTGAAGGGGTTGTTGCTAGTATAGGAGGAGAACATATTGATCTGAATGGAAATATATTGTGGGATAGAATGAAATTTATAACTGAAAGCTTTTATAAAACTCTAAAACAAGGGAAGGTAAAGTCAGGAGATATTTTAATGGTCAAAGATGGAGCTACAACTGGTAAAGCTTGTTTTGTAAGAAATTTACCTTATGAAAAAGTAGCTATTAATGAACATGTTTTTTTAATAAGAAGCAAAAAAGAAGTAATTAATGAATTTTTATTTTATATTCTATTTTCGAAAGTGGGACAAACTCAAATAAAAATTAGATTTCATGGCCTTATAGGAGGAATAAAAAGAGGTGATATAAAATCATTAACTCTTCACCTTCCCCCTCTTCCCGAACAACAAAAAATTGCTGAAATTCTATCAACTGTTGATAGAAAGATTGAACTGTTAAGAGAGAAGAAAGAAAGATTGGAAAGGGTGGAAAAGGGATTGATGAATGTTCTATTAACGGGCAAAAAGAGGGTTAAATATTGAAAAGATATAATCCGGAAATTCATCATCGTCGTTCAATTAGGTTAAAAGGGTATGATTATTCTCAGGCAGGGGCATATTTTATTACCATATGCACAGAAAATAGAAGATGTTTATTTGGTATGGTTGAAGGTTCAGAAATGATATTAAACAGGGCAGGTGAATATGTAAAAGAATGCTGGTTGAAAATACCAGAACATTTTCCCCACGCAAAATTGGATGAATTTTCAATTATGCCCAATCATATTCATGGTATCATAATTATAAATGAAAATGTAGGGGTTCATGTAGGGGTTCAAGATTTTGAACCCCTACATAACAAAAAATGCAAATATAATCCCCTGCGAAAAATAAATAAATATCAACAAATTATACCAAAATCCATTGGTTCAATTGTTCGGGGATTCAAAATTGGTGTTACCAAATGGTTCAGGCAAAATACGGATGTTTACAATGTCTGGCAGAGGAATTATTATGAACATATCATACGCAATGAAAATGAATTAAATAAAATTCGTGAATATATAATTAATAACCCCATAAAATGGGCAGAAGACAAAAATAATCCAGTTAACATTAGAAATAAATGATGAAATTTATTGAAAAACACCTCGTAGAAGATTATATAATCCATAAACTTGAACAGAAAGGATGGAAATTTATTGCCGCTGATAATCTTGAAAGAGGCAGTTATGAGGAACCTCTTCTCATTCCTGTTCTTGTTAAAGCATTGAAGAGAATAAACAGAGAGATTGACCTCGGTGATGAAGAAATAAAAAGGGTATTAAATGAACTCAAACTTACAGGCACAGGAATAGAAGGTGAAAAACGGATACTTAATTTTTATAAATTGGGTATTCCTGTGAAATTTGATAAAGATAGGGTGGTTAAGTATATCAGACTGTTTGATTTTGAAAATATTGAAAAAAATGAGTTTATAGTTTCGAGGCAGGTTTATTATTACGGTAGAAAAACAATAAGAACAGATATTATGCTCTACGTTAATGGTATACCCCTTGTGAATATCGAATGCAAAAATCCTGTAAGCATTACAGAAAGCTGGAATACGGCTTACAGGCAGATTAAGGAATATGAAAAAACTGTACCCGAACTTTATAAATATGTGCAGATTGGAATTGCTGCGGAGAGTATTGCAAAATATTTTCCGATTGTGCCCTGGCAGAATAATGTGAAAGCCGAAGAGTGGAGGATGGAAAATAAAGAGGAGAACTCCCTTCATTCTTCATACTCCTTCATTGATTCCTTTCTATTAAGAGATGTTCTGCTTGATATTATCAAAAATTTTTTATTTTATAAAGAAGAAAAGGGAGAAGCTACAAAGGTCATAACGAGATATATGCAGTACAGGGCTGCTAATAAAATTGTAAACCGGGTCATAAAAAACCTTAAAGGTGAAGAAGAAAAAAACAAAGGATTAATATGGCACTGGCAGGGCAGTGGTAAAACCTTTACAATGATTTTCGCAGCCAATAAACTTTTCAATGCAAAAGAACTTGAGAACCCCACAATATTTTTCATTGTTGATAGAATTGAACTTAAAGAACAGATTTACGCTGAGCTTAATTCTATCGATATAGTAAAACCCGAAGCCATCGAAACAATAAAGGACCTTAAAGAAATACTGAATTTTGATGATTATAGAGGAAAACGAGGCGTATTTATAACTCTGATTCATAAGTTCAGACAGGAAGAACTTAAAGAACTTTATAATGAACTTGAGGAAATCTCAAGATTCAAAGAAACGATTATGAGTCGGAAAAATGTAGTGGTTTTCATTGATGAAGGACACAGAACTCAGTATGGAATGCTTGCTGCTCAAATGAAAAGTATCCTTAAGAGTGCCTTTTTCTTTGCATTTACAGGAACACCTATATCTATAAAGAGAAGAGATACCTATCTTGAATTCAGCTATCCACCCGAAGAAACATATCTTGATAGATATTTCATAATAGACTCAATAAGAGATGGTTTTACAGTAAAAATTGCCTATCAGCCAAAGGTTGTGAAAAGATATAATTTAAAAAAAGAACTTCTGGAAACCTTTTTGCGGGAAAAGTTTGAGGAACTTCCCGAGGAGATAAGTGAAGATATTGAAGAGAATGTTAGAGGAAAGCTTAAAAATATAACATCCTTTCTTGAGAAAAATGACCGAATAAGCATTATAGCAAAAGATATTGTAGACCATTTTAAAGAAAACATAGATGGTAGATTTAAAGCTATGGTGGTTGCTTGCAGTAGAAAAGCATGTGATATATATAAACAGGAATTTGATAAATATCTTCCACCAGAATACTCAGAGATAGTAATGACATATAAAAGCGATGAGACAGAACAGCCTCTTGTAGCCAGGGTTGCAGAAACACAAGCAAGGTACGAAAGCAGAGATATAGCTGACATAAGAAAAATTATTATCAACAATTTTAAGGAAGAGGAATATCCAAAAATACTTATTGTTACTGATATGCTACTAACTGGATTTGATGCACAGCAACTTCAGGTTATGTATCTTGATAAACCTCTCAAGGGGCACAGGCTTTTACAAGCAATAGCAAGAACTAATAGACCATATAAAGATTTAAAGGAAGCAGGACTTATAATTGATTATATAGGTATGCTTCAAGAATTTAAAAGAGCCCTCGAAATATATAATGAAGAGGACATTAAATTCGCACTTACGAATATTGATGAAATAAGAAATGAATTTGATGACCTTATCAGAGAAATTTTTGACACATTAAAAGAAGTTCCAAGAAACTATGAAAGAGATTCACTACTAAAAGCTGTAGAAGTTCTTACAACTGATAAAGAAAAGGAAAAAGAATTTATTAATAAATACAAAAATCTTAGAAAGATTTTTGAGCTCCTCGGTTCAGATGTTGTTAAGATTAAACATTTTGAAGATTATAAGTGGATTTCAGCAGTTTATACATATTATATGAAGATAGTAATGCAAAGCTCACCTATTGAAAGCGATGTAGAAGAGTATTACAGGAAAACAATAGAATTCATACATAAATCTATAGAAATAGAAGAACTGGAAACGGAACTACCAAAAATTACCTTTGATGAAAACTTTCTTGAAGAATATTTTAATTTATTGAAAGAAAGGGGCAAAAGCAAAAAGGAAAAAGCTGCAAGCATACTTTTTGCACTAAACAGGTTTGTTCTGGTAGAGAAACATAAAAACCCTATTTATGAATCTCTTGTGGAAAAGGTAGAAAGACTGCTTGAGCTATGGAACGAAAAAACAAAAGATTATGAAAAATTGTATAAAGAATGTGTTGAAGTGCAAAACAGGTTTAAATCTCTCAGTGATAGAAAGAAGTCTTTATGTATGTCTGAGCTTGAATATTCGTTTCTGCT
>QNDJ01000182.1 GCA_003644825.1 Candidatus Zhuqueibacterota bacterium
ATAACAGCTCTTTTCATCTTAAAAGATTTTCCTGTAAATATTTTTCTGATTAATTTTTCCAGAAATCTCCATCCTGTTAGAAATAAAAAAATTAAAACTACAGAATAAAGTACTACCAATCGGGAAAACGCATATTCTTTGAAGAAAAATGTTATGGTTGAAATTACAAAAAATCCTTCAAGAATGGATAATGTAAGACGAGAAAATTTATATCTGGTATAAATACGATTAAAATAAAGAAGTGTTAACCATATAGATGAGCATACACTATTGATTAGAAAATATGACCTGATGTCAAAAAATACCGGTAAAGGTACAAGTTTCCCGAATCTTATTATCAGAGCAAGAAGAATAGAAACATTAATGAAAATGAGGTCCAAAATAAAGGAAAACGCCCTGGTTTTGTTCTTAATAATCAGAGAAATCACTTCTTTTATATGTATTCCCGCTTTTAACAACCACAGTGGAAGAAACAGATATTTTCCCTTAAAATGGGATTCGATAAAAATTACCATTGCTTTATAAAAGGCTTTTAAGGGTTCGTATGTAGTTTTTTTTGTGCTTTCACCCTTAAAATGGATAATGGATGTACCAGGATAGTAATATATTTTGTATCCTTCTTTTTTTATTCTATAGCACAAATCTAGGTCTTCACCATATAGAAAGTAACTTTCATCCAGCAACCCCACTTTATTCAGGACTTCTTTTTTAATCATCATAAATGAGCCGGATATAGCGTCGACCTCGGTTATTTTGTCGGGATTCAGATAGGTAAGGTTGTATTTTCCCCATATTCTACTTTTAGGAAATATTTTACTGAGCCCCACAACTCTTGAGAATGCTACCAGAGGAGTGGGAAAACTCCTTCGGCAGGCAAGCTGCAATGAACCATCGGGGTTTAAAACCTTACATCCTGCCATACCAATGTCATTTGAGGAATTCATAAAGGATATGAGCTTTTCAAAAGTATCTTCCTGAACAATTGTATCAGGGTTTATCAGGGCAACATATTTTCCTTTACATAACTTAAGGGCAATGTTGTTGGCTTTTGAGAACCCGAGGTTAATTTTATTTTCAATTAGCTTAACATCAGGGAATTTATTTTTAACCATATTACAGCTCCCATCCTCTGAGCCGTTGTCTACAACAAATATTTCTACTTTTAAACGACGGGTTGCATTTTTTATAGAGATTATAGCGTTTTCAAGAAATTCTTTGACATTGAAATTTACTATTATAACAGATAAATCTATCATAAATGATGTTGTATTTAGAAGAGATATTTAATCGGGTAAGAAAATATTTAATCTAATTTCCCGAACAGACTCAGGAATCTGAGTTTCCAGACCATCCATATTGCTTCTCTAATAATTTTTTTAGACATTTTTGATTTACCTTCTGTTCTGTCAACAAACACAATTGGTATTTCTTTTATTCTGAATCCTTTTTTCCACACCTTATAGTTTACCTCAATCTGGAAAGAATAGCCGCCGGAGTTTATTTTATCAAGAGCAAGAGATTCGAGAACTTTTCTTCTGAAGCATTTAAATCCACCAGTAGAATCTTTTATTGGTAGACCTGTGATAATCCTTGTATAAACGTTTGCACCATAACTGAGGATGAGCCTTCTGAGAGGCCAGTTTACTACATTTACTCCCCTAATGTATCTGGAGCCTATAACCAGATCGTAGTCCTTTACAGTTTTGAGAAAATTAGGTATTTCCTTTGGGTCGTGAGAAAAATCTGCATCCATCTCAAATATGTAGTCATAGTTATTTTTTAGAGCAAATTTGAACCCTTCAATATAAGCAGTTCCAAGGCCTAATTTATTTTTTCTCCTGATTAAAAATACTCTTGAGTCTTTCTGAACCATTTTTTCAACGATTTCCCAGGTTTTATCGGGAGAATTATCATCCACAACAAGAACATTCAGGTTATTATCTACAGAAAATATACAATCGATTATTCTTTCTATGTTTTCTCTTTCGTTGTATGTTGGAATAATAATCAGTGTTTTCATATTTTTACAAAAAATAAAACCTCAATCCTTCTTCAACATTCAAGAACTTCATATTCAATTCTTTTTCAGCATTAGTAACTATCATTCCGAAATTTTTTATTGAGTTGTTTTTATCTTTGAGCTGGACAAGGTTGCTATCGAAACCATTTATAGTGATGATTTTTTTAATAAAATCTTCAAGAGTGCTGGTTTCTCTACCAGCTATATGAAAAACCCCCGATTTTTCAAGTTTAATTATTTTCCATACCGCATCCACAAAATTCCCGATGTAAGTCGGATTCAGTATTATATTTTCTTCTATATCAATTTTATTTTTTTGTTTAACCTGGTTTAATAAATTATCGACAAAACATTTTGATTTCTTTATAGTATCTTTTCCATAAATGAACGATGTTCTTATAATGCTCCATTCTAAGCCGCTGCTTTTTACTATATTTTCACTGGCAAGTTTTGATTTTCCATAGTATGTGGTTGGAAATGGTCTGTCTTCCTCGATGTAGTTTCCTTTTTTTCCATCGAAAATAAAACTACTTGAAATGTGAATAAACTTTGCATTTACAAACTTTGAATAATATGTCAGGTTATTTACACTATCTACATTAATTTTCCAGCATTGTTCTTTTTCGTTTTCACATCTTTCAATGCAGTTCATTCCAGCAGTATTAACAACAAATCGAGGATTGAACTTTTTAAAGACTTCTTTTACCATTTTTCGGCTGGTGACATCGAGTTTTATGTATTCAAATCTTTCCTTTTTTAAAGGGGTGGATTCATCCTTTGATGTTCCCAGGACATAAAATTTACCCTGACACCTCTTAATTAACCACTGCCCTATTATACTGTGGCATCCTGTAATTAATACCCTTACCAGATTATTGTGCATTTTTCTATTTAATATTAAAGTTATACAAATATTTATGAAAGTTGTTCATAAGGTCTTCAGGCTTTTTTATCCCGGCTTTAATTCCAGCAATCTTTGAAGCAAATATAGCCGATTCAACAGGTTCACCCGATTGTAAGTATTTATAAATAAATCCACTTGAAAATGCATCCCCACAACCTGTTGGATATGAATTATCATAGAAGTTATATGCTTTGATTTTTTCCCATACCTGATTATTACCATCCCTGTAAAATATTATTGAACCTTTTTCCCCCAGTGTTATTAAAACAATTTTTACTCCAATCCTGATAAGATGGGTACCAAAATCAATAAGAGATTTTTCAGTGGATAGTTTTTTACCGCTCAATATTTCAGCCTCTTTTTTGTTCATCTGAATGATATCTCCGGTATTATGCCATATACTCCAGTCATCATCTTCTCTGTAATATCTTTCGCCATTATTCCCGAATCCAAGAAAAAGACTGTGCATATCTACGAAAAATGTGGTATCAATCATCTTATATAATTGTTCAAAAGATTTTCTTGAAATTTCTATTCCGGAAACAAAATTAATCATAAAAAGGTCCCAATTAATATTTTTTTTTACCTCATCAGGTTTTATTTCGGGTGGGTTGGAAACAGAATATTCTTTTCTCTCACTCCTGGAATAGTAAATCAGTTTTACCCGATTATTTTTTTTATTTACTTTAATAATACCAGAGGTATCGATATTATTTAAGGGTATGTATTTTTTTATTATATCATCGTAAATGTCATAACCTACTTTACATACAGGGTAAATAATTCCTTTTTTACCAAATAGAAGAGATAAAATTAAATGATTGTGTATGGTTCCACCGAAACCTTTGATAATTTCCCCTTCAAAAGTATGAATTTCATCAACACAGATATTACCTAAAACCGCAATCCTTTTAACCATATTATTTCAGTTTATAACCGTTAGATTTAAACAGTTCCAGTTTTTCCTTTAATTTTTCATATTTCAGGCTTAAGATTCTTGCAGCCAGGATGATACTGTTTTTTGCACCGGTTTTTCCGGTTGATACAGTGGCAACAGGTATCCCGGAAGGCATCTGAACAATTGATAACAGCGAATCTATGCCAGCTAAATCAGAGCCCGGAATCGGCACCCCTATTACGGGAAGTAATGTATAAGAAGCAATAACACCGGGTAGATGAGCAGCCATTCCTGCAGCAGCTATGATAACTTCAATCCCTTTTTCGTGAGCTTTTTTGGCAAAATCAGCAACCTTCTCGGGGTTTCTGTGGGCTGATAATACTTTAAAATCACTGTCTATGCCGAAATATTCAAGATATTCTTCAATGCCATTAAAATATTTTTTATCCGATTCACTTCCTATAATAATAGCAACTTTCAACTGTATACTCCTTCAGGTAACTTTCTATTTTAAAAATTAATTAAAAAAATGGTTTATATCAAGGTTTTTTTAGCCTTGATATTACATAGGAAACGATATATTCATTGTATTTGTTACTTATATATCTTACAGTCATTGAAGAATCAACGATAACGATTTCGTTTGTAAAACCAGAACAGAATCTGGTCCATACTTCTCCAGTTCTATCTATGGCAACGGGAAAGGTTATATTTTCTCGATTTATGAAGTCTAAAACTGAACCGTCACTGTCGTTGAAGTTTATACCCAGGACCTGAAGGCTTTTATTTTTGAATGGTTTCCATAAATCATTTTCTAAATCCGGAGCCTCCGAATAACAGACAGCTCACATCGTTCTAAAAAAATATAAGATGATTATCCTGCCTTTAAAATCATAAAATTTGATGGTATCACCATCAATATCATTTATAATAAAATTATCTACAATATCACCAACCCTGTATTGAGTTTGAGCACTCTGAAAAGAGAAAAGTATTAACAT
>QNDJ01000183.1 GCA_003644825.1 Candidatus Zhuqueibacterota bacterium
ATATTGAAGATTTTAATATTAATAAATTTTATAAAGAGCTGGATGAAGACATAAAGATATTTGAAGACATAAAAAAACTTGTTGACCATATAGATAGAACCCGGGATGCCAAACTGAAAGAACTTAAAAAGAAATTAATAGAATTTAAAGACAGAGGTAAGATTCTCCTTTTTTCCTTTTATGCTGATACTATTAATTATCTTTACGAAGCTCTTAATGAGGATAGAGGTTTTTGTTCGAGGTTTGGAAGAAAAATTGAGAAAATTACCGGTAGCTTTCCGACAGGTAGAAGAAAAGATATTGTTAACAGTTTTTTAAATTCGGATACAGATGTGCTTTTATCTACAGATATTCTTTCTGAGGGGCAGAACCTTCAAAAAGCAAGAATAGTTATAAATTATGACCTTCACTGGAACCCGGTACGGATGATTCAAAGAGCAGGCAGAATTGACAGAATAGGGTCACCATACGATGTAATTTTTATTTACAATTTTTATCCTGAGAAGGAGCTGGAAAGCCTTCTTGAGCTGGTAAAAATACTGCAGGGTAAAATTGAGATGATAAATGAATCAATAGGGCTTGATGCTTCTGTGCTGGGTGAAAAGATTAGCCCTAAAGTATTTGGAATTATTCGTGATTTGAGGGGAACTGAGGATAAAAAGAAGGAGACACTTAAGAAACTTGAAGAAGAGCAGTTTGGCGGCGGCGAACTTTTCTGGCAACCTCTTAAAGATTTTGGGCTGGATAAATTAAGGGAATTCTGTGAATCATTACCTGATGGAATTCAGAGTGGGTTGAAAAAAGAGTTTAGAGGGGTCTTCTTTTATTATAAATATGATGAAGATTATCATTTGTGGTATTTGTATGATGTGATAAATGATAAATTTATTAACAATAAAGTGGAGATATTGAATTATATCTCCTGTAAAGAGGATGAACCAAGAGTTATACCAGAAGACCTTGATATATTTGAAATTCATAGAAAAGTAAGAGAAAAAATTAAAAAGTTTTTTTCTGAAGGTTTAATTGCAACAAGAATTCGTACTATTCAGGGAAGGCTTGAAAAAGCATTGAGTGATATGAGGAATGAGCTTGATTTCATAAAAGAGAATTACTTTGAAGATAACGAGCCAATGAATGAAAAAATTGAGAATATTATTGTTAACTTAAGTAGTATAGCCCTTACAAAACTTAGACTTCGAAAATTGAGAAGAATATGGAGAAATTATAAAAATTCCAGAAACTTTCATAAATTTATTGCCGAACTTGATGTTTTTCTAAAAGAAAAACCTGTGAATGAAGAACAGGATGTGGTGAAGTTCGATGAAAGAAAATTAAAACTAATCTGTGTAGATTTCATTACTTAGAGGCAAAAGGTGACAAAAATTATTAAAAAACCAGATTATAGTAAACTTCTTAAAAGAATATCCGTTATAATAGAAGAAGTAAAAAGGAAAACATTCAGGCAAATAAATATTATTATAACTGGAACCTACTGTGAAATTGGAAAAGCTATTATAGAAGTAGAACAGAAAGGAAAAAAAAGAGCAAAATACGGGACAGAACTTCTTTTAAGACTGTCAAATGATTTAACCCAAAAATTCGGAAAAGGATATTCTGTTGATAACCTGGAGGCAATGCGTAAGTTTTATCTTGTTTACCCGTATTTATTGAATTCCTAAACAGTGTCTCGGATTTCTTCAAATACTCTTTTATCACAGATTTCCTGGTCTCATTTTAGAGAGCTTATCAAGATTAAAGATAACTCTGCCGGGTTTTTTTATGGAATAGAGACTATTAACAATAATTGGTCAGTAAGGGAACTTAAAAGGCAAATAAGCTCTATGTTATTTGAACGCCTGACTTTAAGTAAAGATAAAAACAGGGTTACGCAACTTGCCAGCAAAGGACAGATTATTATATAAAAGATAAAGAGATGTTTGAAGGTGAAAATCCACCTGTTGGTATTATATTCAGTACTGAATCTAACAGGAGTAGAGTATTTGTTGAATATGCTCTTGGTGGGTTAAGTAATAAGGTTTTTGTGTCAAAGTATAAGCTTTACCTGCCCACAAAGAAAGAGTTGGAAATGGAAATTGAAAAGGTTAGGAGATTGAAAGATTTGGATTGTATGGGTAAAGAGGAATTTCAATAGATTTATCAGTCAGGTAAAAAGGTTACTAAATAACTTGCTTTATTTGTTAAATAATATAAAAAATCTTTTAATTTATAAATTATGAATGTCAAGGATTTCATAAAAAATCATATACCCGATATGGACAGCCCTGAGAAAGTTTATCAGCTTTTTCGGGGGCTCGGGTATAAAACCCTTGACCCCTCGTTCAGAGGTATTGAAGCTTGGGAGTTAAGGGAAAAAGATAGAGAAAATGTGGATGAAATTTACACCGTAGCCGATTACAGGCGAAGGTTTCAAATTTTCCTTGTAAAACTTAAATCTCATTCTTCAGAAACAATAAGGAAACTGCCAATCTACTTTGAGCGTGAAACTCTGTATCCATTTTTTGTTGTTACTGCAGACTGGAAAAACTATACATTTGTTCTTGTGCAGAAAATTCGGGAAGATGTTGGTGTATGGAAAAGAAAAATTATTAAACTCAATCTGGACAGAGAAAATGCTTATTATACCGATAAATGGATATTAAGCGAAATCGCTATTGATGATGAAGTTGATGAGCCTAACAGGATTTACAATACATTACTGCAGTCTTTTAGCATTGAAAAAGTTACTAAAAAGTTTTTTAATGGATATAAAGACATTTTTGATAGTATAAGAGAGTATTTTTTCAAACAGGTTAATGATAAAAAATGGGCTCATGAATTCAGTCTTCAATTGTTAAATCGTATAATGTTTCTCTATTTTGTTCAGAAAAAGAGGTGGCTTGGTAACAACCAGAAATTTATCAATGAATTCTGGAACGCTTATATAAATTCAAAAAAGGAAAAAGACTCTTTTTATGAGAAATGGTTATCTGTCCTATTTTTTGAAGCTTTTAATAATAAGTTTTTTACCAGGCCTTATTTTCCCGATAATATAAATACTGCTCTTGCTATTGCACCTTATTTTAATGGTGGTCTTTTTACACCAAATAAGCTTGATGACCTTACTGCCTGTAGTTTTAAAGAAATAAGGAATTTTGTAATTGAGGATTCACTCTTTAAAGAAATTTTTAAATTTTTTAACGGGTATAATTTCACTATAAGGGAAGAATTACCCCTTGAAGTTGAGGTTGCTGTAGACCCTGAAATGATTGGTAAGGTTTATGAAAGCCTGGTTAATATTTCAGAAGATATAGATAAGAGAGGGGAAGCAGGAATTTTTTATACAGCAAGAACAGAGATCGATTTTATGTGCAGAAGAAGCCTTGTAGAGTATTTTTATAATCATCTAAATATAGAAAAATCTTTAATATATAAGTTTGTTTTTGCAACAGATGAAAAAGAAAAAGAAAAAATAGATGCTAAAATTTCATCACTTAATTTATGGGACGAAATTGAATTATTACTTGAAGAAGTTACAATTATTGACCCTGCCTGTGGTAGCGGTTCTTTTCTTGTTGGAATGCTAAACATACTTACAGACCTTTTTAGGCGAACTTATTCTCAATTAAATAGACAGGTAAGTGATTTTGATATTAAAAAATCTATCATTGGCCGTTCACTATATGGTGTTGATGTTATGGAATGGGCTGTGCATATTGCTGAACTTCGTTTATGGCTTCAGCTTATAATAGAAACTGAACTCGATAGAGAACAATTAAAAACACAACCGCTATTACCGAACCTTACATTTAAAATAAGGTGTGGTGATAGCCTTGTTCAGGAAATTGGTGGTATAAATCTCGATGTGAGAACCGGGTCATCAGGTATTTCTTCATCTCTAAAAAAGAAATTAAACAATCTTAAAATTGAAAAACTTAAATATTATAATAATGACCCTTCCTGTAAATTTAAGAAGGAATCTATGTTACTTAAGGAAGAGTTAAATATATTTCGTTCAATACTTGATGACAGAGCATTAAATCTTTCAAACGAGATAAAAAAATCGCAAAGAAGGTTACTGGAAACATCAGAGCAGGGTGCAATTTTAACGGTAGATGGTAAACAAGAACAAATTAAATCTTTAAATAACAGGAAAAAAGAAAAAAAGAAACTTGATAAGTTGAAAAAAGAACTTAATAAGATAAAAGAAGCGAGATTAGTTCTTAAGGGGATATATGATAAACCTTTTGTATGGGATATAGATTTTGCAGAGATTTTCTCTGGTGAGAAAAATGGTTTTGATATTGTTATTGGTAACCCCCCTTATGTAAGGCAGGAGAAAATTGCACCTCCCCATATTCCAGATGAAAAATTAACAGTTGAAATGAAAAGAGAATACAAAAATAAGCTGGAAACTTCAATAATGGCGCACTTCGATAATAGAATTAAAAAGAAGAAACTTGACAGGAAAAGCGACCTGTATATTTATTTCTATTTTTATGGTCTTACTCTGTTGAATCCTGAAGGGACTTTTTGTTTTATTACATCGAACTCCTGGCTTGATGTAGGGTATGGAAAAGACCTTCAGGAGTTCCTGCTGGAAAATGTTCATATTAAAGCAATTTATGATAATTCTGCAAAAAGAAGTTTTACACAGGCTGATATTAATACAATAATTGTTCTGTTTTCTGCTCCATTGAAAAAAAGAGGTGATGGGTTGAAAAAGTATGCGAAGTTTGTACTGTTTAAAAAACCTTTTGAAGATGTAATAAATGCTAAAAATTTAATTGATATTGAAAATGTAAAAGATAATAAAAAGA
>QNDJ01000184.1 GCA_003644825.1 Candidatus Zhuqueibacterota bacterium
AGGGATTCCCCAGAATTCTTTTATTGCAATAATTGATGCCAGGAGAAAATACGACTTATCCTTATTTTTCCATAGTAATACTTTAAATATATATGGACTGGAATACTTTTTCCCTGAAATGTTATAAACAAAATCAAACTTTCCTTCTCCTGAAATGTATTCATTTTTTTCTATAAGGTCTTCTACGAATAAATTTCTAATTTTTATATTATAAATTAATGTATCTTTTCTTACAATAGTATTATTACTTTCAATCTGTTTAATATAGTCATAAAACAAACTTTTTGAAATTTCCCCATCATTTTTATTCCATAATAACTCAATGTGTTTTTCTGAATCTGTTAATAAAGTCCAGAGGGAACCATTAGTATCAGTCATACCATCGGGATACCATTCAGATGAAACATATTCTTCTGTTCTCCAGTTCTCCGGAATATAGAATGATAAATTATATTTTTCCCAGATACACTTCTGTGATAAAAATGGGCTTTTTATAATCTTTGCATTTTTATGACAGGAAATTGTGTGTGAAATATCATCATACTGCAGTTTTAATAACTTCTGAGGTGTTTTCCTTCTGACATTAATATTGCAATCTGCAATAAACTGTCGTTTTGTTTCAGGGCAGTTCCAGACAATAAACCTCGTATGAACATTACCGTTCATTATTGTTCCATCTACAAAATATGCTTTATGCCCTGCAACTTCAGTTTCACCATAGTTTCTGCTTAATTCAAATGGCATATCAGGTCCCCAGAAATTTAACATAAGATGACGTGTATATTCTACAGAAATCTTTTCCCTTTCGGGTGTGAGTGGCCTACAGTGTATAAAATGCATTAACCAACTTTGATGATGAAGCTTAATAGCTCCATTGTTTGAAGTAGAATCAAATTGCAGTACTGTCCATTCAATTCCAGTTTTTTGCAAACCTTTTAAATCTATCTGTCCTTCAACATCTTTCAAGCATAAACATAAAAAAATGACAATAAAGCCTGTTATTAAAAAATTGGTTATAAACATTTTTTTCTTCATTTTGTTTTCCCCGGATTATTTCTCTCTATAAGGATCTTTCAATCGTTTTTCAGCTTTTTTTTTGAATCCCGATAATCAGGAAACTCCAGAGATTTTTTGTATTCTTCCAGAGCAAAATTTCGAAGCCCCTGTAAATCAAAGATATAACCTCTGCGAATATGACACCATAGGGCAATGTTCTTGGCATTTCTATTTTTATTTTTGAGGTCAATAACCTTTTGCAGGCTCATATCTACCAAGCTTCCTTAATGCTCTACCTTTTATACAAACCCCTTATTAATCAGAAGCAATCAGATTAACAAGATTTTTCACAACTATATCAAGGATTTTATTTCCGTCTTCTTTTGTTGAGGATGTCGGTAAAACAAAAAGTGCATCCGGTGAAATATCTGCGAGAGTCCAGCATTTTTTATAAGATATAACATTCCTGGGTATCGATTTTACATCAATTTTTTCAGGTAGTTTATCCATATTTACAAGGTCGGGTCGTATAGCAAGCATTACTGCTGTGTCAATATTAAAATTCTTCTTTCTGAATTCAGCAATTTCTTTACCCAGCAACATACTTGTAGTGGAAATAAGGATACTCATACCAGGATTTTCTTTATGGTATTCCTCGACAGCCAGCCTTACCCCATTTACATTGCTTCCGCCATGTTGTACAATAAAAACAAGTTTACTGAAACCATGTTCTGCTACACTCTGGCAGTAATTTTTTATAATCGAGAAAAAAGTTGAATTATCAATAATTATATATCCAGGCCAGCAGGAAAAATCTATACAATTCCCCAACAATACCGGTGGCCCAACAATAGCATTACATTTCTCCGCAGTTCTTTTTGCAATCTCATTTGTAATAAAATAATCAGTACCTACAGGAAGATGAGGACCATGTGCTTCTATCTGTGCTACAGGAACTATAACAGTTGCACCATCATTTTTACCCAGTACTTCTATTTCTCTGAAACTCTTTTCCAGCCAGAATACAGTACTCTTTCGAGTCGGCAAATTAATCATTGAAGAAAATAGTAAAAATGACAATAAAATAAATATAGCAGTTTTTATTTTCATAACATCTTCTCCTTATTGAATATACTTCTTTATGGTTTGATATTTTTTTAAATTATTGCTTTATCAAATAAAAAGATTTTTCGTGAATGGAACGGTCTCTATTTTTATTTTAGAACTGTTCCATATTAAAATATATAATAATACTCAGTTCAGGAATTTTTTAGTCGGTATCAAAAAATTCTGGATATAATTTTTTTGCGCATTCAGGACATAAACCGTGAGAAAAGTTAACATCTGCTTTATCCGAAATATATTTTTCAATCTGGACCCAGGATTCTTTTTTTCTTGGATCAGAATTTTCAAGTCTTATTTTTTTACAATTAGAACATATAGGTAGTAATCCCTCAAGTTTCTTTATATGGATTAATTTTAATTCTAACTCTCTGGTTCGTTCTTTAACTTTTTTCTCCAGAATAATATTTCTGCGCTTTAAATCTTTTATTCTCCAGAATATTATGCTAACTATAAAAAGCAGGCAAATACCAGTAAACCACCATGTTTTCCAGAATGGCGGAACTATTGCAAAATTGAATACAGCAGGATTTTCACTCCAAATACCATCACTGTTCACTGCTTTTACCTTAAAGGTGTATTTCCCGGGAGGTAAAGATGTATATTGAACAAACCTGAGCCTTGAAACCTGCCAGCCCTTATCAATACCTTCCATTTTATACTTGTAAATTACATCTTCAGGTGAAGAAAAACAAAGACCAACATAATCAAACTTTAAATAATTCTCATTATACTTTAATTTAATAAAATCCGTTAAAGAAGTATCTTTCTCAAATATTCGAAACCTGGTAATATAAACAGGAGGCGGAACATGATACAACTTATCAAATTCCGGATTAATTTTAGTTACACCATTAACTGTTCCTATCCATAAATTACCCTTACTATCCCTACAGGCGGCCTGGTGGTTCATTTCATCTGAGGCAAGTCCATCTTTCGAGGTATAAACTTTAAAAGATTTACCATCGAATCTATTAAGTCCTCTATTTGTTCCTATCCACAGGTTACCAATCTTATCATTGATTATAAAATGACAAACATTGTTTGAGAGACCATTTTCAGTGGTATAATTTATAAATTTTCCATTCTTCAAACAACTTATTCCTCCCCAGGTTCCAAACCAGATATTACCCTCTCTGTCCTCTTCAATCGCTTTAACTTTATTATTAATTAAACCCTGAGCAGTTGTATAATTTGTAAATTTCCCATTACTGAAGCAACTTACTCCTCCCTGAGTTCCTATCCATATATTCCCCTTGCCATCTTCAAAAATAGTCCTGACCACGTTATTAGCTAAACCTTTTTTAGTTGTATATTGTATAAATTTCCTGTTTCTTAATCTGAATAATCCTTTACTTGCAGTTCCAAACCATATATCCCCATTTTTATCCAATAATATTGATGTTATATAATCATCTTGCAAATTCTTATTTTTCGTATAAACTGTAATTTTCCTGTTATTTCTTAAATAATATATTCCCTTTTCCGTTCCAAATAATATATTCCCTTTATTATCCTCTTTTATTGCAAAAACTCTATCGTTAATTAATCCATTTTTTTTACTGTAGTTTGTAAATTTTCCATTATGCAGGCAACTTACTCCATTATCAGTTCCAATCCATATATTTCCCTTTTTATCTTCTGTTATTTCCCACACATTATTGTGAATTAAACCCTGCTCAGTTGTATAATTTACAATATTTTTATTACAGAGAAGACTTACTCCTCCACCAAAAGTTCCAATCCATATATTTCCTTCTCTGTCTTCTAACATTGACCTTACATAATTATGAGCCAGACCATTTTTAGTTGTAATGTTCGTAATCTTTCCATTGTTTATAATGCTTATTCCTCCACCAAAAGTTCCAATCCACATATTTCCTTCCCTGTCCTCCATTACAGACCATGCCTTATTACTGGCTAACCCCTGTTCAGTAGTATAGTTTGTAAATTTACTTCCACTTAAACAGCTTACCCCTCCATCTAAAGTTCCAAACCATATATTTCCTTTCCTGTCCTCCGTTATTGAATAAATCACATTATGAGAAAGACCATTTTTTGTAGTGTAATTTATAAATTTGCCCTTACTCAGGCAACTTATACCTCTTGTAGTTCCAATCCATATATTTCCTTTTTTGTCTTCTATTATAGATGTAACTATGTTGTAAACTAAACCATCATCAGTCGAGTAATTTTTAAATTTTCCTTCACTTAAGCAACTAATACCTTTCCTTGTTCCAAACCACAAATTTCCCTTGCTATCTTCTTTTATTGAATAGACTGTATTATCAGGCAGACCCTGCTCATTTGTGTAGTTAATAAATTTTTCTCTATTCAAACAACTCACTCCCTCATTAGTTCCAATCCATATTTTTCCTTCTCTGTCCTCCGTTATTGACCATATAAAATTATTTATTAAACCTTCCTTGGTAGTATAGTTTTTAAAAGTTATACCATCAAATCTACTGACTCCATCCTGGGTTCCAAACCAAATATACCCTTTTGAATCCTGGAAAATCGTATAAACCATTGATTGCACAAGTCCTTCTTTCACAGAATAATTCCTAAAAGGATACGATTGAGCAAAAAGAGAACAATAAATGAAATATGGAAAAACTAAAATTATTAATAACAACTTTTTCATATATCACTCCTGAATCCACTTTTCTATAG
>QNDJ01000185.1 GCA_003644825.1 Candidatus Zhuqueibacterota bacterium
ATTTTGATTCTAATTCTGTTTTTTTATTTAGAATATCCTTAATAGTTCCTTTGAATTTCCTTTTTAATGAATTTAATGCAAGAAGCCTTTCTCTTAAATTTTCCAGATGTTCCTGAGAATACTCTACTTTTTCGCCGAAATCCCTTATGTAGTTTCCAGTTTCCTTGACTGTAATATATGCAGATTCAAGGTCTTTAAGGTATGAAGTTATCTGGGGGTCAATTTTTTCCAGTTCTTCTATGTATTTCATTGAGTTTTTTATTTTTTCTGCAGCTGAGCCTTCTCCTTCGTAAAGAAAATTGAAACAAATATTAACGTACTCTCTGATTTTTTCCATATTTTCAAGTATAAGAATTTCTCTTTCCAGAGCTTCATCTTCATTAATAACTGGATTGACTTTATTGATTTCCTCCAGTTGATACCTGAAAAACTCTTCCTGTTCTTTTAGTTCTTTTTTTCTTTTAAGAAGCTCATTGTAATTGTTTTTTAACTTATTCAATCTGAGATAGGAATTTATTGTTGATTCAGTAAGGTTTTTTATTCCACCGTATTCATCGATGATATTACTATAAGAATTGTTATAGAAAAGAGATTGGTGCTGATGCTGGCCATGGATGTCTATCAGATATTTTGAAATTTCTTTAAGTGTTGAAATTGTAACGGCAGAGTCATTGATAAAAGCTCTATTTCTACCGGTATTACTTACTTCCCGTCTTAGTATTAGTTCATAATTATAAGGTTCTATTTTTTCTCTTTTTAAAATATTTTTTATTTTTTCATTTTCCTTGATATTAAAAATTCCTTCTACAACAGCCTTTTTTTCTCCTTTTCTGATAAAATCAATATCTGCTCTTTCTCCGAGAAGTAAACTCAATGCGCCTATAAGAATGGATTTTCCTGCTCCTGTTTCTCCCGTTAAAATGTTCAATCCTGAACCAAATTCCACTTCAATTTCTTCAAAAATAGCATAATTCTTTAAATACAGCTTTTTTAACATAATATGAATTCTATTAAAAACTTGATGTCTATCAGAACAAGACTAATAACAAAAATTATACTGACCAGCCTATAGTATTTCTTAAGTGTTATCTTTAAACCCGCAATAAAAAGTATAGATATTAAAGGAAGTACAGGGAAAAAGTATTTCCCCCAAGAACAGTTTATCTCGTATACTAAGCTATATCCTATAGAACTACCAATAAATATAGTAACAGCAATTATCCAGAAGGTCAAATTGTTTTGTATGGTTTCTTCAATCTTATTTGCGATACATTTTATTATACCATAGATAGCTATAAGGGTTATCGGGAAAAAATAAAATAAGTATATAAATTTATTTAACTTGAACTCATAAATTCTACCAAAAGCAGCCCAGAAACTCCAGAATGAATTTCTTAATACTCTATGCACAGAATTGAATCCTTTGTTAAAAATATTAAAAGAAACTTCAACACCAGGATTTATAGCAACAGGTGTTCCGTAAATATTATAATTTCTTAAGAAATATGCAATACTAATTAATAATGAAATTGATAAAATGAGTAAAAAAGATTTAATAAACCCTGTAAGATTATTGCTCTTACCAATTAGAAATATAATGATTATTGGGAAAAAAACAAGTAAATTTGGTTTTATAATTATACCCAGTCCTGAAAATAACCCGAGAAGTGTGTCATTTCTAAAAGTTCTCTCCTTTAGTAACAGGAATATTAGAATTGTCCCGATTAAATTGGATAAAACATCGTTCGTTATAGAAAAAGAGTTTGAAACAAATGAAGGTAAAAAAGCAAAAAATGCCAGACAAATGATTTTCGAAAAGTTATCCCCTTTAAAAACTTTTTTTACTATCAGATATAAGAATATCAGATTAATAAAACTCAGTATAACTGAAATTATTCTTAATATAATTATATTATAGCTGAAACTTCTTTCAGGTTTTTCAAGACTTTCAATGAAGAATGGTATTTTTTTAGCTCCGGTTAGTTTTAAAATAAGTGCTGAAAAAATGTAATATAGTGGTGGCTGGTAGCATTCATATTCAGGGAATTCTGGTTTACTTATGGGTAGTTTTTTATCAGTCAGGATTTTTTCAATGTAAAAATAGTGAGGGTATTCATCTGGTGCCCACCAATCAGGAACTGAAAAAATAAAACCAATCCTCAGCAAAACTGCAGTGAATATAATGATTATTAACCATTTTTTCAATTTCTATTTTCTCACTTAATTGGCTTATGTTATCTTTTTATAACCGCCAGTTTACTTACTTTTCCTTTTCCGTTTTTAAAGAAAGCAGCAATTAGATATATCCCTGATGAGGCATAAACTCCTTTATTGTCTTTTCCATCCCAGTAAGCCTGAGTTCCTATAATTCCCTGGTTTTCCTCATTAAGTTCTCTTATCAGGATACCACTTGTCGTAAAAATCTTTATTTTTGTATGCAGGGGTAATCCTTCAACTACCAGCCTGTTTTTGCCTTCTGATATTATAAAAGGATTCGGATAAATAACAAGTTTATTGAAATCTTTTTCAGGGTTCTTAAAAGGCGTTTCAAGTATGGATAGACCGTTGCCCGTTCCTATATAAACATTTCCGTTATTTAGAGCAAGAATGGATAATATTTGGTTATCTATAAGAAAACTATTTTCTTTTGTAAAATATGTCCAGGAAAAATTGTCGGGTGAAAGTATACTTACTCCGGTATTTGTTCCGAACCATTTATTATTAACAGGGTCAACTTCAATGCAATTTATGTAATTATCCAGGGCACCGTATTGGGTATAGACTTTTCCGTTATACCAGTAGTTTATACCCTCTCCAGTTCCAATCCACATAATGCCAGTATTATCTACTTTTAATGCTCTAATTCTATTGCTGTTTAATCCATCGGCAGTTGATATGTGAGACCACACATCATCAGATTTATCTTTTATTGTAGTATTATAATTCAGTATATCAATGCCGTTTTTTGCGGTTCCAATCCATACGTTTTCATTCAAATCAAACTCAATTTTGTTTAATTCATTTGAGCTCAATCCATCATTAATAGAGAAATAGTAAAATTTAAAATCGGGTGTTACAACAACAAGGGGTTTTCCATTATTTGCGAAATTATTTATAAGCCATATATTTCCATAGCTGTCAACTTTGATGTCTCCTACTATTACAAAAGTAGGTGTATCTGAGCCAGCAAGTAATCCTTCAGTAGTGTCAATTTTTGATATTGATAACTTGTTATTATTTTCAAGTATCATTGCACCGTTTCCCGGGGTTCCAAACCATTTTCTATTGGATTTATCTACTGCTACGGAAAAAAAGCTTGAAGATGTGAGCCCATCATCAATGGTGTAATTTTTCCATATATTCCCATCTAAGGAGTATATTCCCTGGTTTTCATAACCTCCTGAAACAAACCACAAAATACCATCTATGTCCTGAATCATTCCTGCAAACGTTTTTCCACCTGGAGAGTTTATATCGAATTTTTTAAAAGTATTGTTGTCAAGGATATATAATCCATTACCAGAAGTCGAAGCCCAGAAATTTCCATATCTGTCAATTTCTATTGAAGTGGCATTTTTTATTTTATTTCCTGTTTTTATCCACCCTTTTCCCTTTTCTTTTTTAAAGACTCCCTTTTCCCCACAGGCAAAAAGTTTTTCATTTTTTACAGTTAAAAATGTATATTTTCCGTATCTTACCCATTCTCTTTTCCAGGATTTTCCATCAAAACTTATTATATCTATATTTGTTGCACAATAGAGTCTGGAATTATAAACTTCAAAATTATTGATATTTAGGTCTGGCAGTCCATCTTTATCTGTGAAATTTTTCCAGTATTGGGGGTCCTGTAAATTTGGAGAGTTTATATCAGTGAACGCAATACCTTTATTTGTTCCTGCCCACAGAGTATCCTTATAAAGAAAAATAGTATTAACTTCTGTATTTATTTCAAATTCTCCAAGATTTCTGAATGTTGACCTGATTTCATTTTTGCCGGTTAAATATTCGCTTATTCCAATTTCAGAAGCTATATATAACCTGTTTTTATAAAATTGCATATCATTAATGGTTAATTTTCCCGGTTCAATATTAATTATTTTCCATCTATCCTTATTTTTATTGTATACATTTATTGTTCCGTCAGACATTCCAACCCATAAATTTCCATTTTCATCCAGTATGCCTGTTCTGCAATTTATTGAAGACAGACCATCGATATTTGTATATTTTTCTATAATATTGTTTATTAAATCGATTCTGAATAATCCACCTGTTGTGACCCCCCAGAGGTAATCATCCTGATAGATGATTCTTTTTATATTACCCTGATAGGTAATAGTTGTCCATCTGAATTGAGTATAAATTTTACCCGGGAAAAAAATGAGAATGAATAGAATAATTTTACATTTTAAATTATTTGTTAAAATATTTCTCAATAGTATTTCTAAATTTTTGAGGAACTCTGGTAGGTTTTTTAGAATCATTTATAAAACTATGAACAGTATATCCTTCTGCTAATAATACGTTTTTCCCATTGTCATATATTTTGTAATCAATCTTGAATTTTGATTTTGGTATTTCTTTTATATGAGTAACAACTGTTATGAGCTGGTCGTATTGTGCTGGTTTTCTGTATTTTATCATTGCTTCTATAACGGGTAAGTAGATTTTTTCACTTTCCAGCCTTGAATAAGGATACCCGATTTCTCTTAACAGTTCTGTTCTGCCACACTCAAACCATTCAAGATACTTTGAATGATATACCATACCCATCTGATCTGTATCAGCA
>QNDJ01000186.1 GCA_003644825.1 Candidatus Zhuqueibacterota bacterium
ATTAAAAAAATGAAAAAATTAGCAATATTATTAATTATATTTTTCACATTATTGCATAAATCGGATTTAACAGTTCAGGAAAAGGGGAAATGGAGATGGTTTAATCCTTTACCTCAGGGAAATTCATTAAATTGCGTTTATGCTCTGGACAGCCTTAATATTTGGGCTGCAGGTGGTTATGCAACCATTATGAAATCTACCGATGGAGGTGAATCCTGGATTGTTATTAGAGCGGACAGCTCATGTTGCTGGGAATATATAAAATTATTTGACAGGAATAATGGTGTTGTTGTTGATTTGTCAGGGAATATTTTTAAAACAAGAGATGGGTTTAATACAATTGAAGCTGTTGATACCGGTAATCGTTATGGTGAGGTTATATTCCCGGAGTATTACAGATGGTGGTTACTAACCACAACAGCTCTTTATCTTTCAGAGGACCTCGGTGAAAGCTGGTATGAAGTGAAAACAACAAATTTCAATAACTTCAATCATATTTATTTTTCAGATAGAATGCACGGATGGTTGTGTATACAGGGTAATAATTTTTTCAGGACAGTTGATGGTGGTGAAACCTGGAGCTGGGTTCCTGGCAATAACAAATACACTTATTATCGTAAAATTCTTTTTCTGAATGAGAAAACGGGTTTTGCTGTTGCAAAAAAATCTGATAGAGAATATGTTATATTGAAAACTGAAGATGGAGGAATAACCTGGAAAGAGTCATTCACCACCCGTAATTTTATACTGAAGGTTACCTTTATAGATGAAAAAATAGGATTTATACTTCCTGAATATTATTATCAATTGTACCATACTTCAGATTGCGGTGAAACCTGGGATACACTCAGATATAATTATTATGGTGGTATGACAGATGTATTTTTTATCAATGATAAAACAGGCTGGATGGTTGGTAGATATGGGGGGGTACTTAAAACTACGGATGGTGGAAGAAACTGGAACCTTAAGACAGATTTTAAGATTGGCCCTGGATGCTATCATACATTGTTTTTCAGTGATAGAAATAATGGCTGGATTACGGGAAACAAAGTCATTATAAATATAAAGAATGATGGAAAAGATATTGTAAAATTCAAATGCAGTGAAACAATATGGGAACTTAAGTTTATTAATAAAAATCTTGCTTATGGGCGAACACCAGGAAGTAAAATATTGAAGGTTAATTTTACAGAAAATGGCGTTAATATAACCGACGTAAAATTGCCGGAACACATAGGTATTCTGTATGATTACTACTTTGTTGATGAAAATACAGGCTGGCTGGTTAAAGACTGGGGGGATATATTTCATACAACAGATGGAGGATTGACCTGGGTGAAGCAAGCAACATTAGAAGGTAGACTGACGGGGATATTTTTTGTTGATGAGAATACAGGCTGGATTACAGGTAAATATAAAATATATAAAACTGATGATGGTGGTGAAACCTGGACAGAATATAAGAATGATTTCATTATTGAACCGGATGATATTCTTTTTATTAATAAACTTACCGGCTGGATTGCTGATGGACATAACCTGTTGAAAACAACAGATGGGGGTAAAACGTTCACAAGAAAAGTTCAGGGGAAATTTGAATGTATTAGGGATATCTTCTTTCTTAATGAAAATATCGGGTATGTAGGTGGTATATTTCCTCATATTTATAAAACGACTGATGGTGGGGAGAAATGGGAACCTATGCGTAGAATGCCGATTGGTATTAATAAGATATTCTTTATAGATGAAGATAACGGCTGGGCAATGTATGATCGAGGGCCTTTAATTTTAAAATATTCTGTAATTCCTGATAGTTCTAATAGTGTTTTACCTGCTAATTTCTATCTATACCAGTGTTATCCAAATCCGTTTAACACGGAAACAACCATTAGATTCTCTCTCAAAATTTCTCAGAAAGTTTCTATTAAGATATATGATATACTCGGTAGAGAAGTAATCACACTTGTTAATAAGGAATTTGATAGAGGCTATCATACAATAAAGTGGAACGGAAAAAATAGAGATGGTATTACGGTTTCTTCAGGTGTATATTTATACATAATAAAAACTGAGAAGTTCTCTTCAGCAAAAAAAATGGTATTTTTGAAATAAGCGAAAACAGATTTCAGGTGTTTCATACAAATTAAAAATTTACTACCTTTTATTGGAAGAAACAAAAGATTATATTAATTGTTTTATAAATAATCTCCATTATAACAGCAGGCAGAGACCAGTTTATGTGAAAACTAATTATGAACGAGTACTCGTTCTACGAACATAATTGGATACATACTGTAGGTCGGGCATCCCTGCCTGAGCTGTTACATAACATCCCTGAGGGAGCTCTTTTTTGTTATTAAAACATATATATATTTATGAGCTTCTGATACCGGGAATGAAGAAATATCTCCAGTATATAAAAGATTGCTTCGACCCGTATGGGTCTCGCAATGACAGTTATAGTTTTATTGCTTTACTTATGAATCAAAAAAATATTGTATGTTTGATAAATAAAAATTCAAAAGATAATTGATTATTTATGTACAATTAGAGCAATTCGTTGTTTCCTTAAAAATCCTCATACGGTGTTAAATGTTTTTATAGATAATGTTATTTTTCTATATCGCTCCTATTGGAGCTCAATATCTTCTTAAATTTTTATTCTACAGACATATCGCTCCTGACGGAGCTCTCGATTAAAACAAAACCTGTCATTGCGAGCCCCATACGGGTTGAAGCAATCCCTTTAAATTAGGAATAGAGCAGGAATCTGCACCACAAACTTTTTTTTAAATTGCTAAAATGAAAAAATATTGCATTATGTAATTTCTTTAAATTAGTGAAATTAGTTGTTCCTCTTAGCCCCGCCAGGGGCGGGTTGTTTGTAGTAAACAGGAACAAACAATAATAGAGCTCCGTAGGAGCGAAATGGAAAACATTAATTTAACTGTAATCATTCAGTCAATAATCACACGTAGTTTATTAAACATAAATTTGTTTAATCCGTGCAATTTGTTGTTTATATTACCAGAATACCACTACCAGAATCGAATTCTTGTAGTGGATAAAACATTCTGGAAGTCTCTAAATAGACTGTTTTTTGGTTTTAACAATAAAATTATAATCCTTATAAGAACAGTCATTTTAATGACTTACCAATAGATATATCCAGCACCAGAATTTGATTCTGGTGCAGAAAAAGTATTAAATAACATTTCCATATCTCGGTCATCTCCATTTCAGAGTTTTTATAATTCCATTCCGCTTCTATGGAGCTCGGTATCTTTTCTTGTTTATTATTCTACAAACATAACGTTCCTATTGGAGCTCAATATCTTTTTGAATTTCTTATTTTACAAACATACCGCTTCTACGAAGCTCTCAATTAAAACTATACCTGTCATTGCGAGCCTGTAAGAGAGAAGCAATCTCTTTATTATATGAAAACTATTCACTATCAATTACTCATTCTATGGGTGTAATATAACAAGAATCGTAGGTCAGGCATCACTGCCTGACCTGTTACATATCGCTCTTATTAGAGCTCAATATCTTCTTAAATTTTTATTCTACAGACATATCGCTCCTGACGGAGCTCTCGATTAAAACCATACCTGTTATTGCTTATCCGTATGGTCGAAGCAATTTTCTGGCTGTGTGAAAACTATTCACGAACGGGCATAGATACCCGGGTTATGGGTGTATATCTTTATTATTAGTTAGTGTTCTCTGGTTCTTAATCCTTCTATTATTTTGCAATCAAACTCTGTTTTTAGCATTTGAGTTTAATTAATTTAAATTTGTTCAAAATTTAGACATCAGGATTCGGGATTTAAAATTCAGAGGCAATTAAGGAAAATGAGAAACATTCTGTTTCTATATTATAGTTAAGCATACGAATGCAGACCACCAAGAATGTAATTACCAAAGAATGAGAGAAGTGTTACAAGGAATCCAATTATTGACATTACTGCTGCTTTATTGCCTTTCCATCCTTTTTGAAAACGGGCATGAAGATAAATTGTATAAAAAATCCAGATTATTAATGCGGATACTTCTTTTGGGTCCCAGCTCCAGAAAGAGCCCCAGGCTTTTGAAGCCCATATTGCTCCTGCAATCAGAGCACCAACAGTAAAAACAGGGTATCCGATTGATATAGCTTTATAATTAATTTCGTCAAGTAATTCAAGAGAAGGTAGCCTTGAGTAATGAGAACCTTTTTTGTGCGTTGATTTCTTTTTACTTTTTATCAGATACATAATACTGACACCAAAAGCAACTGCAAAGGCTCCTTCACCAATAATTGAAAGAGATACATGGATTGAAAGCCATACACTTTGGAGAGCAGGAACTAACTGGTTGTTTATATCTTTGGGTAAAAGTGAACCAATCGATATCAGTAAAAATGAGATAGGAGATAAACAAACACCAAGTACAGGATTCTTAAATTTTTTTATAATTATTATCATAGCAAGTACTGATGTCCATGCCATAACCGAGATGTATTCATACATATTCGTCCAGGGGTCATGACCGGAAAGTCTCCATCTGAGTATTATCGCAACGGTATGGCTGATTAAACCAGCACCAAAAACCCATAACGCAACTTTGCTCAGTATCTTTCTGTTCAGACTATAATAAATAATGAAGAGTAGAAAGCCAGCAAGATATAACCAGAAAGAAATCCAGAAAAAGGTGATGTCAATCATAATAATCCCTTTTTTTTATCTGTTCAAAATATTGAACATAAGCTTATTTTTGAGTTTTATTAATTAAATTTTCTA
>QNDJ01000187.1 GCA_003644825.1 Candidatus Zhuqueibacterota bacterium
GGACTATATCCGTTCCTATAGATGAAATAATAATTGAACATCTACAGAAATTTGGTTGGAAGCATGAGGTTACATTTATTGATACAATTGTGTCCAGAGTGATGTTTGAATCAAATATTAATCCAGCATCAGGTGAGAAGAATAGCAGAATAAAAACAGAACATTTAGTTGTGTTAAAAAGAAATGAATAATATGCAGAGAATTCTAAAGGGAGAATTAAAAAGCCCAACTAAATTTAAGGAAAAACTATTGGGATATATCCAGAATCTCAAAATGTTGATTCAAAAAAAATATGGTATAGATTTTAATGATGAGGAGCTTAATGATCTATTACTCTCTGTGTGTAGGAGTAATGATTTTAATGTAATTTGCAAACCTGGGAATAAGATTTTCCTTGATGAGGAGAGAGTATTAGATTGGATTGATAAAAAGCTATTGCCCAATACAGTTATCGTAAGATTAGATGATAAAGATGTTGTAAGGCTACTAATATTTTGTATTGAAATTACTTATCAAATGTTTGCGGGTGGAACTAAAGCAACTGTAACTTCAAAAGGATTTAGACAGAGGAGAAGAACATTTGAGTCTATTCTTGTAGACCAATTTGTTGGAAAGTTAGGAGAAATTATGACCAAGAAATTTCTTGAAAATAATTTTCCAATAAAAATTGAATTAGATTGGGAAATATCGAGACAAATAGAAAAATACAGAAATGATATTATTAATGCCAAAAAGAATGTGAGCATAAAGTCATCCCCAACTTTAGCTGGTATTTGGGCTGAAGCAGATATTGGTTATGATTATGGTATTACGGTAAAATGTTCTGTCCCACAACCAACAATTTTACAATTTTTCATTGAAGTCTGCGGATTTTCAAGACTTCTTGATTTTGCAGAAGAGAGTATTCCATCCAATAACGGTCTTTTTAAGGATTACATTGGCGATATGAGAAAGAGAATCAAGGGTTATAAATGTGGAGAGATACAAACATACTTAAAAGGATTTATTTGTGGTTATTTTAAAACATCTGAGATGAGTCTTATAAAAAAAGGTGTATCACTGGACTATATGGGCGTGGTTAGGAAAGAAAGATATTTGGTAAGCATTAGAGATCTCAAATGGACTAAAGAAGAGTGGAAAGAATTTTTAAAAGAGGTAGAACTTTTATGAATATAATTAAAATATGCCTGCCACGTTATATAACACAGTATAAAAGGGGTTCACCCTTCGGGCTAACTCAAATTTTTACTTCGCAAAAACTTCTTTTATGCTGGGAATGTTCCTGTCAGGTAATGGAAATTAAGACTTCAGTTTAATATGAAGAATGTTTTTAAATATTTAAGGTTTGAAGATAAAAGAAATGGTAAAATTTTTATTATTACAATAGATAGACCCCCTGTTAATGCCATCAATATTGAGCTTCTTAATGAACTTAATCTTTTTTGTGATGATATTAAAAAGGATGAGAAGACAAGAGTAATTATATTTACCGGGACGGGAAATGTATTTTCAGCGGGTGCAGACCTGAAAGAACGTGAAAAAATGTCTGAAAAGGAAGTAGAAGATTATATTGTTAATATCAGAACAACCTTTGAAAGGATATCGGAATTACCTGTACCGGTAATATGTGCGATTAATGGCATAGCAGCAGGGGGTGGTTTTGAACTGACATTAAGTGCGGACTTTAGAATCGCTTCAGAAAGGGCAAGAGTTGGTTTGCGTGAAACTGCTCTTGCGATTATTCCAGGTGGCGGTGGAACTCAGAGACTTTCTCGACTGATTGGCCCATCAAAAGCAAAATGGTGGATTATGACAGCCAGATTATTTTCTGCAGAAGAAGCATTGAAAGATGGTGTTGTAAATATGGTGGTTAATCACAAAAATCTTATTTCGGAGTCTATTAGTATTGCAGAAGAAATTTCTGAAAAAGGTCCTATTGCTATTAAACAGGCAAAAATAGCTGTTGATAGGGGAATTGAACTACCGATAGAGAAAGCCCTTGAACTTGAAACCAGATGCTATAAAAAAACTATTCCTACACAGGATAGGATTGAAGGATTAAAAGCATTCAAAGAAAAGAGAAAACCCGATTATAAGGGAATTTGAAAGTTATCTATTATAGAATAAGTTTAATTCCTGTTTCAAGGAAAGTACCCGAGAAATCAAGGGTAAACTTACCTGTATTTTCGATGTGAACTGTATTGCCTGATCTATCTTTTAAAGAGTTCACCTTTGAAAATTGATAACCCACCGATGTTGTTATAATTAAAAATCTTTTCCACCGATAATCGAAGCCTGTGCTGATAGATATATAATTTGTTTTTCCTGTTAATGTATAGTCTTCAACAATTCCTGTTTTTTTATCAACGTTTTTAACAATTAACTCAGCTTTTTGAATATTTCCCAGCTTTAAGTTGATAAATGGTTCGATATAAAAATAGCTCGAAGGAATATATAAATATGCAGAAAAATATCGGGGAATACCACCAGCCTTAATGTATAGATTAGTTTCGTCGTTTTCATTTAAAGAGATGTTGTAATTTTTTTCTGCTTTAAATTCTGGCATAATTCCTATTGAAAACGCCATCAATTTGTGAGGTTTTATTATCAATTCTGCATCCCAGAAATTTCCTGATGAGATTTTATCGAGTTTATGGGGTATATCTTTGCTTTTGAATTGTTGAAATACTGAATTTATATATTTATTGAGGTCATTAAGTTTAAAATTTGTGAAACCATAGTTAATCTTCAGTCCAAAATGCCAGTTTGAATTCTGGGACAGAATAATTTTTACCTGAAATAATAAAATAATAGCAATTAAGACTAATATTTTTTTTGTCAAGCTGGAAGTTACTCCCTCCTTGGAATATGAATAGCGATTTTATGCACATCAAGAGCTGCTTCCATTAATCCTTCAGAGAAAGTAGGATGAGCATGAAAGGCTTCAGCCAGTTCTTTTGATGTAATACCGGCTTTAATTGCGATTACTGCCTCATGGATTAAATCAGTAGCGTGGGGTCCTATAATGTGGACGCCCAGTATTTTGTCTGATTTTTTATCGGCAACGATTTTTATTTCGCCGGCAATTTCGCCGATTGCCTGAGCTTTTCCCAGTATTCTGAACGGGAATTTTCCAGTATTTATATCGATTCCTTTTTCGATAGCTTCTTTTTCTTTCAGTCCGACACTGGCAATTTCAGGGTCTGTGAAGGTGCAAGCAGGAATTGCGGTATAATCCATTGTTTTATTTTTACCGAGGGCATTTTCGATTGCAACTTCTCCTTCTTTTGAGGCAACGTATGCAAGCATATATCCACCGATTACGTCTCCAGCAGCGTAAATACCTTTAACATTTGTTTCCATTTTTTCATTTACAAGGATTCCGCCTCGATTTCCCAGTTTTACTCCGATTTTTGACAGTTCGAGTCCTTTTATGTTTGGTGCTCTTCCTGTTGATACAAGGATGTTATCGGATAGTATTTTTTCTCGATTATGGAGTAAAGACTCAAATTTGCCATCTTCTTTTTCAATAACTTTTTCAACTTTATGGCCTGTAAAGAGTTTAATTTTTCTTTTTTTGAACTCTCTTTCAAGGATTTTTGATATATCCTCGTCTTCCATCGGGACCGCATGGGGAAGCATTTCTACAATTGTAACCCGAGTTCCAAGATAGTTCAGGATAAAAGCAAATTCACTACCAATTGCACCTGCACCAACAATTAGAATGCTTTCAGGGATTTCTTTAAGTTCAAGGGCATTATCACTGGAAAATATTTTGTCTTCTTTAAAAGGGAAAGTATGTATATTTACAGGAACCGAACCGGAGCAGATGATAATCTTTTTACCGGTTACCTCCACAATTGTTTCATCATTTTTTACGACCTTTAATTTATTTTTATCAATAAAACTTGCCTTTCCTTTAATAAAAACTATACCGTTATTTTTAAACAGGTTATGGATTCCTTTGATAAGATTATTTACAACGACATTTTTTTTCTCGACCATTTTTGAAAGGTCAGGTTTAACTTCTCCGATAACATTGATTCCGTATTTTTCGGAGTTTTTCAAAATCTGATAAACCTTTGTGTAATAGATAAGTGCTTTTGTGGGTATGCAACCTCTGAGTCCACAGGTTCCACCCGGTTCGTCATAATCTATTACACAGACTCTAGCCCCGAGCTGTGCACCTCTGATTGCTCCTACATATCCTGCAGGACCACTGCCTATAAAAATGACATCATAAACATCCATCTTTTTTTCTCCGAGCTAAAATTTAACTTTGGGAGCTGCTTTAGCCTCTTCTGGTGCCTGAAAAAGTTCAGCTCTTTTAAAATTGAAAATTCCTGCAATAATGTTCGTTGGAAAGCTTCTTATGGTTTGATTGTAATCTCTAACTGTTTCGTTGTATCTTCTTCTTTCAACAGCAATTCGATTTTCTGTTCCTGCAAGTTCATCCTGTAATCGGATAAAGTTCTGGTTTGCCTTAAGGTCAGGGTATCTTTCGACAATTACAAGAAGTCTGCTGAGGGCTGCTGAAAGTTCATTGTTAGCCTTCATCCTATCTGGAAGGGATTTTGCACCACCGACTTTTGCCCTTGCCTCAGTTACAGCAATAAGAACCTCTTTTTCATGTTTAGCATAACCCTTAACGGTTTCAACATAATTTGGAATTAAATCAAACCGCCGTTGAAGCTGATTTTCGACCTGAGCCCAGGCAGCTTTTACAGCCTCATCCTTTGCAACAAGGTTATTGTATGTACC
>QNDJ01000188.1 GCA_003644825.1 Candidatus Zhuqueibacterota bacterium
ATACAATCATCTGTTATTGTCATTGCCATTGCGCTTCCCTCCTAATTTTATGTTTATAATTTTCATATTCAGGCACTCTTAATTTATATTTTTTCACTCTGTTTGTCAAGTTTTATTTATTTTTCTAAGATGACAGATTACCCGGTTACAAGACAATTTTAACGCTTCTTTTTACCCTGAGAGTTAACCACGATGCAAAAAAAATCTTAATCAGGTCAACAGGAATAAATATAACAAATCCCGACCATAAAGCAATTAAAAAAGGGATTTTTTTATGAATAATGAATATGGAATTAATATAAAGATATATTACACCAAAAAAATAAATAATAACAGAACCACCAAACATTACCAGAATCATCTCAAAAATTACCCTGTATCCGGTTGTTTTATTCAATTTAATGGAATTTATTAACTTTCCTACAAACAAAGAAGCAAGAGGATATGCCAGAAGATATCCAAAAGTTGGCTTAAAAATATAACCGGGACCACCACCATGAGCAAATACAGGCAGACCCGAAAGACCAAGTAATAAATATACAAGCTGGCTCATAAAACCCGGACCAGCACCCAGGATGGAACCGGATGTATATACAAAAAAAGTCTGCATCGTGAAAGGAACCAGAGGCATCGGAATCCTTATAAATGCACCCACCGCTGTTAAAGCTGTAAATAATCCTGAATATGCTATCTTTTTAGTAGAAATCTTCAAATCAGTATCTATACCCTAAAGAAAAATAAAATCTGTCTTTTCCCGTTGAAGCTCTACCGTATGAAAACTCAATGGGACCAAAAGGTAAATTGAATGCCAGAGTTGCACCCCAGGAATGTATCATATTTCCCAGATGTATACTCTGATTTTTTGCCCAGACCCCTCCTGTATCATACCTGATGCTGAGATATGTGTCAAAATACTTAAAAATTCTATTTTTGATTCGGTATTCAACACTGCCAGAAAGAAAAGCTCTCCCAATCAGTTCATTTTCTCTGTATCCAAAAAGTGTTTTATCACCACCTATTTTAAATCTCTGAGAAAAAGGAAGGGTTTCATCTGCCACCCCCGCAGCAATTCTTGGATGAATGGTATGTATTCCTTTAAACGTATAGTAAGACTCAAAAGATGAAAAAATCTTTATATAGGATAAATTTCCACCAAGAAGTTTTCCTGCAGTTTCATAATATAAGTGATGTAATTTTCCCTTTTCAGGAAACGGTGATTTATCCTGAGTATCTACAATGGACCTGATAGTTATGGTTCTGAGGTCAATATTTTCTTCAATTATTCTGTTAATATGATGGAACTGGGGATAAGTAAAGGGTGTTATTTTGACTTTCTCTATTCTTGCCTCGGCAGAAATTGTTCCAAACTTGTATAATTGCTGACCAAAGGAAAAAGAGCCTCCAATCCTTCTATCCAAGTAATTTCCTACATCAAAACCCGAATACCTGAGGTAATACAAATCATCCTTATAATGAAGATTTAACCTGAATGTAAGAAGTGTTGTTGAAACTCTATCCTGCCTTAATCTATACTGATACAATTTGTGCCTTGAACCATAAAGAAATATGAAAGATGTTTTCGCATTTATCCCGAAAAGATTATCATCCTGAATTTCAAAAAATCCCGAAGTTTTATTATCATAATCATACCTTCCACCAAACTTCAGTATCAAGAATTTTTTTTCTTCCAGATTAATCTGAACTCTGGAACCCGGATTCCTGAAAGGAAAACTTAAAAAAGCTCTATCAAAAAGCCCTGTGCTGAAGATATTTATTATCCCTTCTTTCGCTTTTGTGAGGTTAAAAACATCACCTTCATTCAGGGGAAAATCTCTTAAAATCACAAAATCTTTTGTTCTCTTATTTCCAACAATTGTTATTTTATCAATTCTGCCCTCATTTATGACAATAGTCAATCTCTTTTTCAGGGAATCATATCGGACAGATTTAATATCTGCAAGAGAATAATTTTTTGACCTGTACAACTTCAAAATACTGTGGAATTCAGATTTGAGTTTCTCTATATTTAAAATAGAGGGAAGATTAAAATTTAAACCTGCAAATATTACAGAATCAGATATCACACTATTGCCCGAAATTTCAACCTCTTTTATTTCCGGGTTTTCCTTAACACAATAAGTAACTATAACTCTTTTACTATTGCCTGTTAACTTTGCTTTAACAGAAGAAAAAAAACCACTTTTGTATAAACTCCTCAGATCTTTTACAACATCCTTTTCTGAGAATTCACTTCCTTTACCTATTTTTATGAATCTTTTAATAAATTTTGTAGAAAAAAATTTATTCCCTCGTATTATAATTCCAGAACAAAAACAGGTTTTTGAGCTGTAAGATTCAAGGTTATAATTATCTATCTTTTTCCTGATTTTTTTTACAATTTTGTAGGCTTCATCTTTTCCTTTATTGATAACCACCTCAAGACTATCAATATTATAGGGGAGCCGGTTACCCAGATGTGGTGTAATAACAAAATCTGCCAACTTTAATGATTTTTGATTAATGGGATATTGCATAATGTTAATCATCTGGTCTGCCTGGTCCCAGGGCAACTTTAGCTGATTTTTTTTTCTCAGGGGGGATACTGTATTAACAGCAATAACAATATCAGAACCCATTTCCTTTACCACATCAGTAGGGATATTATCTACCAGACCACCATCCACAAGGAGTTTATCCTCAAATTCAACAGGTGAAAATAATGGAGGAACAGCCGATGAACCAAGCATAACCTGACCGAGGTCTCCTCTATCTATAATGAGTTTTTTTCCTGTTTTCAGGTCAGTTGCTACCGCCCTAAAAGGTATCTTGAATTCATCAAAGTTATTATGTGGATTAAATCTACCCCTCAAAACTAACTCGTTCAAAATCATTGAAAGTTTTTGCCCCCTGGATATTGCAGGCGGTATATATGCTTTAAATCCATCCATACGTATTCTCAAAAAGGGCTTCGGAAAATCATCCTTCTCCCCAAGAAACCTGGACAACCTGTTCGATGAATCGGTAAAGATTTCTTTCCAGTTTATCTTTTTTGTAAAACCTGCAATCTCATCAGCAGTATACCCTATTGAATATAGCCCTCCAATAATACATCCGATACTCGTTCCAGCAATATAATCAACCGGTATCTGCATCTCTTCAAATACTTTCAACACCCCTATTTGAGCGAGTCCTCTGAGCCCTCCACCACTCAAAGCAACACCAATCTTAGGACGAAACAATGGTGGTGACCTCAAAAAATTATTCCTTAAATCCCTATCATTTATACTTAAACTGATAGTCTTGTTAATATACTCCTGTGCCGAAACCAGACCAATATCAAAAATTACAATACATAGAAGTATCTTTGTAATAAATATTTTCATTTAATCTTGAATTTTTTCAACTTTCTATGAAGGTTAGCTCTATCAATTTTAAGGCTTGATGCAACTGCAGAAACATTTCCTTTATGTTTTATAAACTCTTTTTCAATTATTTTCTTTTGAAATTCTTCGGTTAAATCTCTGAGAGATTTATTTTCTACTTTCAAACCATCTTCAAACTTAAAAACTTTTGACTCATCTTTTTGAGGCAAAAGATAATCTTTTATTTCTTCCTCTGAAATTACATTTTTTTCACTCATAATAACTGCTCTTTCAACAATATTCTTTAATTCTCTTATATTTCCGGGCCAGGAATAACATTTCATAAGTTCCAGAGCTGAGTCATCAAAAGTTTTTAACCGTTTATTATTTTTACCACAGAACCTTCTCAAAAAGTGATTAACAAGTAAAGGAATATCAGACTTTCTTTCTCTTAAAGGCGGAACGTATACCGGTATAACTTTAAGACGAAAATACAGGTCTTCTCTGAAGTTTCCCCGGTCAATTTCCTGCATTATATTCTTATTAGTTGCAGAAATTATTCTTACATCGAATTTAACAGGTTTATTGCTTCCCAGTCTGAGGAGTTCATTTTCTTCGAGAACCCGGAGAAGTTTTGCCTGAGTGTCAAGGCTCATATCCCCGACTTCATCCAGAAAAAGTGTTCCCGTGTCTGCTTCCTCAATTCTTCCTATTTTTCTGAACGATGCACCCGTAAAAGCCCCCTTTTCAAAACCAAATAGCTCACTCTCTATCAATTCCTTCGGAATCGCAGCACAGTTAATTTTAACAAAAGGTTTATTTCGCCTGTTGCTCATTCTATGAATTGCTCTTGCTACAAGTTCTTTTCCGGTTCCATTTTCTCCTTCAATAAACACCCTTCCATCAGTTGGTGCAGCTTTAACAATTTCTTCTCTTAGCTTTTTCATTGCTGTTGAATTTCCTACCATTTCGAAATCAGCATCCGCAAGCTTCCTCAAACTTTCAATTTCATTCTCTATCCTGATACGCTCAAATATATTTTTTACTTCAAGAAGGAGTTTATCGGGATTCAGAGGTTTCTCAAGAAAATTGTAAGCTCCAAGTTTCGTTGCCTCTACAGCCATATCCACAGTAGCATGACCAGAAATTACCATCACGTATATATTATTATTTTCTTCTCTTAACTTTTTCAGAAACTCTATCCCATTCATTCCGGGTAGCAGAACATCAAGTATAATTAACTTATAATTTCCATCCGCAATAAGGTTTAAAGCTTTTTCGGCGGATTCGGCTGTATCAACTGTATATCCTTCATCTTCCAGAGTGCCTTTTAACGATTGCCGAATATTTTTTTCATCATCAATTACAAGTATCATAGTAATA
>QNDJ01000189.1 GCA_003644825.1 Candidatus Zhuqueibacterota bacterium
TATTTGGTCCAGGTACAGTAATAGCAGCTGCATTTATAGGGCCGGGTACTGTAACAACCTGTTCTGTTGCTGGTTTAAAATTCGGGTATTCGCTCCTTTGGGCGATGATGTTTTCAGTTTTCGCTACTATAATTCTTCAGGAGATGAGTTCCCGGCTTGGATTAATCGGGCAGATAGGTTTGGGGACTGCTATCAGAAAAAAATATGTGTCAAGAATAGAAAAACTGTTAATGATGATTTTAGTTATATCTGCTTTAGGGATTGGTTGTGCTGCTTATGAATCAGGGAATATTTCAGGGGCAGCTTTAGGAATTGAAGCAATAACCGGAATGCCTGTCAACATTTTATCCCTGTTTGTAGGAATTCTTGCATTTTTACTTCTGTGGAGAGGAAAATATAAAATCATTGAGTCCTTCCTTGTTTCACTTGTTGTTATAATGGGTTTTACTTTTATTATCGCATCAATTGTTATTAAGCCTGATTTTTCTGGTATAATCAAGGGGTTAGTTCCTGCATTTGATAAAGATTCTTTATATGTTTCAATAGGTCTTATAGGGACAACGGTTGTTCCTTATAATATCTTTTTACACGCATCTATTGTCAGAAATAAATGGAAAAACCCGGAAAGTTTAAATGACTGCAGAAAGGACCTGATTTTTTCAATTATTTTAGGTGGCATTATTTCTAGTGCAATTATAGTAACATCAGCAGAAGCTTTTTTTGGTAGTGGAATAAAATTTGAGAATGCAGGTCAAATGGCTGTTCAACTTCAGCCTCTTTTAGGAACCTGGTCAAAATGGTTTTTTGCAACGGGTTTGTTTGCTGCTGGTGTTTCTTCAGCTATTACTGCACCTCTTGCGGCATCTTTTGCTATTTCAGAAATTCTTGGTTGGTCTACAAATTTAAAAAGTATTAAATTAAGATTTATCTGGATTGTTGTTCTTCTAACAGGTGTTGTTTTTTCAGTTATTGGTTTTAAACCTATACCGTTAATTTTATTTGCCCAGGTAACAAATGGTTTACTTCTTTCAGTAATAGCAGTAGTGTTAATACTGGTTGTTAATGATAAAAAATTACTTAGAGAAAATGCAAATTCAAAAATACAGAATTTGTTTGGGATTATTGTTGTTTTGATAGCTTTTTTTCTGGGTTTTGTTAACATTCTAAAAGTATTAAAGGTATTCTAAATGATAAAGTTATGTATTGATACTGGAGGAACGTTTACAGATTTTGTGATTTTCAGAGATGGCAAAATTGAGGTTTTGAAGATATTATCTACTCCTGATAATCCTGCAAATGCGGTTATTTCTGGTGTTAATCAGCTAAGTGAAGATTTTTCAAAAATAGAAAATATTGTTTATGGAACTACTATTGCAACAAATGCATTTCTTGAACGAAAAGGTGCAAAAACGTGCATTATAACAACAAAAGGGTTTGAAGATATTATTGAAATTGGAAGACAGAATAGGCCTGATATTTATACTTTTTATGTAATAAAACCATCGCCATTGGTGCCTGAAAGTTTGCGTTTTGGTGTGAATGAAAGAACTAATGCCAGGGGAGAAGTTGAAAAGAAAATTAATCCTGATGAAATTAAAACCATTATTGATATATTGAAGAAAAATAAGGTTAAATCTGCAGCTATATGTTTTCTTCATTCATATAAAAATAGCAAAAATGAAGAAATGGTAGCAAAACTCTTCGAGAATATAGATATTCATATTTCCTGTTCCTCAAAGATTATCCCGGAATACAGAGAATACGAAAGGTTCAGCACTACGGTTGTTAATTCTTATGTTTCTCCTGTTATGTCTGAACATTTATCTGAACTGGAGAATAAGTTTTATGGAAAAAATTTTTATATAATGAAATCTAATGGTGGTATGGTATTGTCGAGCACAATTAAAGAAGAAGCTGTTCATTCCATTCTTTCGGGTCCTTCAGCAGGTGTTATTGGAGCCTATGAAATGGGTAAACTAACAGGAAATAAAAATATTATAACATTTGATATGGGTGGGACTTCGACGGATGTTTCTATATGCCCGGGAAAGATTCTTACTACGAGTGAATCTGAGTTTGATGGATTTCCTGTAAGGGTTCCAATTATTGACATATATTCGATAGGTGCCGGTGGGGGGTCAATTGCAAAGATAGACCCCGGAGGCGCATTGAACGTGGGACCCGAGAGTGCTGGTGCTGACCCGGGTCCTGTATGTTATGGGAAGGGTAATAGTGTTACTGTTACCGATGCAAATCTGTTTGTGGGTAAACTGGATAAAGATTTTTTCCTTGGTGGAAAAATGAAAGTTTATCCTGAAAAAACTGTAGATTCTATGGAAAAAATGGCAGCGAAAATGGGTTTAAAACCAGAAAAACTCGGTGCCGGAATACTACAGGTTGTTAATGCTAATATGGAAAGGGCATTATCAGTTGTATCTGTAAAAAAGGGTTATGACCCTTCTCGATTTGCTCTTTTTACCTTCGGAGGAGCAGGAGGTTTGCATGCTGTTGAACTCGCAGAAAAATTAAAAATACCTGTTATTATCAGCCCTAAAAATCAGGGGATTTTTTCTGCTTTCGGGATGCTTTTTACCGATATTATCAAGGACTATTCTTTAACTGTTCTGGTAAAGGTTGATGAAATTCAACTGAATGATTTAAAAAATCTTTACAGACCTTTGATTGAGAAAGGTATTATAGATATGAAGAAAGAAGGTATTAAAAAAGAAAATATTATTTTTGAACTTTTTGCAGATTTAAGGTATTCAGGTCAGAGCTTTGAAATTACTATTCCATTTGATAAAAATTATATAAGAAACTTCCATAACAGACATTATGAGCTTTATGGATATTCTTTTAAAAATAAACCTGTTGAGCTGGTGAATATAAGGCTAAAAGCAATATATAAAACCAGGAAAGTAAAATTAAGAAAAAATAAAAGTTGCGGTAAAAATCCCTCAGAAGCATACATTAAAAAGAAAAAAGTTATTTTCAGGGAAGATTCGATTTTTTGTAGTGTTTATAGAAGAGAATTATTAAAAACAGGAAACAGGATTACAGGCCCTGCATTGATTTATGAATATAGCTCAACAACTTTTATTCCTCCAGGCTATATAGCTTTAATAGATGAGTTTGAAAATATGATAATTACAAAATTGAAAGGTAATTTTAACTAAAAGGCTGGGATTATGGAGTTTGACCCAATAGAATTGGAGATTTTTAAAAATCTTTTTCAGAGTATTGCGGATGAAATGGGCGCAGCACTTAAAAGGACTTCTTTTTCACCAAATATAAAGGAAAGAAGGGATTATTCCTGTGCTTTGTTTGATAAGGATGGAAAGATGATAATCCAGGGAAAACATCTACCTGTTCATCTTGGTTCTATGCCTTTATCAGTTTTGAAGATAATAGAGAGTATGGAGTTTTTTGAGGGAGATGTTGCTATTTTAAATGACCCTTTTCAGGGTGGTACTCACTTACCGGATATAACCATTGTTTCTCCGGTTTTTATAAATGGAATTAATCAACCGGTATTTTATACAGCAAATAGAGCACATCATTCAGATGTTGGAGGTATAAGTCCAGGTTCTATGCCTCTTTCAAGAGAGATTTTTCAGGAAGGTTTAATTATTCCACCTGTTAAGATTGTTGAAAAGGGAAAAATTAATGAAAGTGTTATGAAATTGATTTTATCGAATGTAAGAACACCAGAAGAAAGAGAAGGTGACCTTCAAGCACAATTCATCGCAAATAAAGTAGGTGAAAAAAGAATTAAAGAGATAGTTGAAAGTTATGGAATTGAAAAAGTATACGATTATATTGGTGAATTTCGGAGATACTCAGAAAAGATTATGAGGAAAGTAATAAGTGAGATTCCTGATGGTATTTACAGTGCTGTTGATTATATGGACGATGATGGTTTCTCCAATAAACGGGTAAAAATAAAAGTTACTATTAAAGTTGATGGTACCGATGTGTATGTTGATTTTTATGGAACTGAAAAACAAACTGAAGGAGCAATAAACTGTGTATTTTCGGTTACACTTTCAGCGGTTTTTTATGTTTTCAGGTCAATAGTAGAATACCCGATTCCGTCAAATTACGGGTATATGGTTCCAATAAAGGTTAATGCAGAAGAAGGAACGGTGGTAAATGCGAGGTATCCTTCACCGGTGGTGGGAGGTAATGTTGAGACATCTCAGAGAATAGTGGATGTTTTATTAAAAGCACTTTCCAGAGCAATACCGGAAAAAATTCCTGCCGCTTCTTCAGGTACAATGAATAATTTGAGTATTGGTGGCACAGAAAGTTCAGGTAAAACTTTTGCCTATTATGAGACGATTGGTGGAGGTGCCGGAGCCGCTATGGATTATGATGGAGCAGATGGTATTCATACTCATATGACCAATACACTGAATACGCCTGTTGAAGTTATAGAAAATGTTCTTCCAGTAAAGGTGCTGGAATATTCTTTGCGGAAAGATTCCGGTGGAAAAGGAAAATTTAAAGGAGGGAATGGAATAGTAAGAAAATTGCAATTCCTGACAGATTCTACAGTTTCTATGTTATCTGAAAGGAGGAAAACCAGACCTTATGGTTTGATGGGCGGTAAAGAAGGAAAATGTGGAGAAAATATTTTTATCTCGGGTGGAAAACAAAAAAAGTTGAATTCAAAATTTATATTGAATTTTAAAAAAGGAGATATTCTGATAATCAGGACACCCGGAGGGGGAGGATGGGGA
>QNDJ01000190.1 GCA_003644825.1 Candidatus Zhuqueibacterota bacterium
GATTTTTTAGTTTAAAAAGCAAACAAAAATCCAGTAAAGTGTTTATTTTTTAAACATAACATAAATAAAAGTGTTTAATTATTAAACGTAATTCAACCTGACAATTTCATCATTTAATTCATTTTAACAAGCTCCCAAAACGAAAAAGGCAGCCCCTGATAAGAGGCTGCCCATTCTGGTAACTGACCAGAAAATTCATTTTTCACCAATTGATAAATCGTTCCAGTTCATAATAGTATTAAAAACAAATCTAAAATCGTGATGATTTAAAAATCTATGACAGGGATTAAAGTTAAAAATTACAACTCTACCCAGTTTCCTCGGAATATTTAATATTGCGGGTTTATGAATGAGTTGTTTTTGATTTTTCACAATACCACTTATACATATATTTCCATCTTTAACCTTTTCTTCAACTTTTTCTTCTGAAGCATATTCTTTTGCCATTGATAAACCATACTGCATCACTATAAATTTCCTATCCTTAAAACTGACATTAAATATCGGGCTATTACCAGTAAAAATATGTGTAAATTCTTTATAACCATATACGATAGGGCTTTCTTTTTGTAATATTCTCATTTTTATAAATGACCCCGGATTAAATACTCTCAATGCTGCAGGATTCACCCTGTTCACCTGGTTAACAAGACCGAGCTCCACCGGAATTAAACTTCCACCACCCAGAGTAACAAGCAAACCACCATTAAAAACAAAATCTTCCAGATTTTTAAGCCCTATAAAACCCATTCCTCTGGTTATATCATCAGATGAATCAATATATCCATGGCTTGTGAATCTCTCTGTTCTTGTATAGGAGAGTGGTCCCCATTTGTCATCAATACCATGAATTATCAATTTCGGATTCATAAAACTGCCAAGTTCAGGAATTATAACAACATCAAATCTATTATTAAGGTTTCCTTTCCTAAGTATATCATCATTAATAAGGGTATAATTGATACCATATTTTTCAATTGTAAAACGAAACCACCCTGTATCCTGGGTATAAACCCAGTTATGATAAACAGCTATTCTTGGCAAATCGAGGCTGTGTATTGGAACATCAGGTTTTTCATTTGAAGCTAAAATGTCTATTCCAAGTTTTTCAGCGGATTCTTTAATTCTCTTTTTAAATTCAGGGATATATGTTTTCACCGGTACAATCCAGGTCCCAGGCTGAAGTTTATTATTCCCCATTGCAAACTCTTTTTCAGCAGCATAAATATCAATATCCTTTAATGCATATCTTAAAGAAATCATTGAAGGTGAACCATTATCAGGAATTATATAATACTCCGGGTATGGGTCGTCAGAAAAAATTCCTTTAACCTGACAGGGAAATTCAATTTTTGTCATCGGTTCCTTAAGAATGAAAGAACTATCAACTTTTACTGTTTCCACACCGTATTGTAGCCCCAGAGTCCAGGCAACATCATCATAGGGTCTAAATTCGGCATCAGCAGGGAATTTTTGTATTTCAAGAATGTTTTTTGCAAGAGGACCATACGGCTGATCCAATCGAACAACAAAAGTACCTTCGGGATATTCTTTTTTTGCATATTTTATTTTTCTTTCTAATTTATACACCTCAATTCCATGCTTCATAAGTTGATTGACAAGGTATTCGACCATATCTTTCTTTTTCTCATTGCAGGTTATAAGCCAGGCAAAGGGTGCTTCTTTTTTTCCTTTCTCAATTGCATTACAACTCTTCTTCCAGAAATTGTATAAAAACATTTCTTTATTTTTCGATGTAAAGTATAAACCTGTAATAACCCCGGATTCCATATAATTTATATTATTTCTGAAAGACCACTTAAGCTTTTTAGGAGGTGGAATCGGCCTGTACCACTGTCTGCTGGTAATATCCTTGTTTGCCATTCTTCCACGAATTTTTCTTTCAAATGTATTTGCTCCGGCATTTCCAAACGTCTCATAAAACCTTCCGATAGCATTATGATTTGCTGTAATCCATAAAAGATAACCGGGATACCATCCTGTATAAAAACCCCAGGTCCATACTCCCGGCATACCATACTTTGTTAATTCAGAAACCTCATAATTTGCAAGTAGCTGGAATTCTGTAGTGGTTATCGGGTCTAAATTAGGATTATAAGGACCTGTCCCAGTAGATATATAGAGCAAAGCAATGGATTCATGAAGGTCATGACCTATAACAGGATGATATTCAAAGAATACCTTATACATCTGTTTTGTAAGCGGTTGACTTATCTGGATACCCTCCCTGTTATTATCATGAAAAGTATATTTACCCCAGTATGGTGGAGATTTTGGGGGGCTGTCTTCATAATCTTTTATATTTATTGTATATCTGTAATACCAATCAACCATTTTTTCTCTTCCATCTACTTCAAGAACAGGAATTATAAGGGTAATAACATTCTCCCTTATAGATTTTATTTTTGGATTGTTAGATATAACAAGACGATAAGCAAGTTCCATAAGCATATCAGGGCTTCCTGTTTCAGGCGAATGAAGTCCTCCAGTCAGTAAATATGCAGGTTTAGCGAGTTTTATTATCTCCTCAGCTTCTTTTTCATTTATAAGACGTGGGTCAGCAAGTTTTCTCATATAATCCTTATACTTATCAATATTAGCAATAGTATTTTCATCCGCTATAACAGCAAGTATTCTTGCCCTGCCTTCATTACTCTTTCCTATTTCTATTACCTTTATTCGAGGAGAGTTTTCTGCAAGAGCATAGAAATATCTGTGAATGTCCCTTGCATAGGTTAGCTTTTTAGGTGCTCCTACTACATACCCAAGAAAATCTCGAGGCGATGGCACCGTTTCTGATTCAGGTATATAATTAACCAGGGGAGATAAAAACTCCGGTTTTGTTGTATATTCCTTTATCAATTTCGTGGAGATTTCATCTATTTTATCCTGAGCCATTAAACCAGATACAGTTAATAAAAAAAGCAAAATAAATGAGAAACTTAAGAATTTTTTAACTCTCATTTTTCATTCCTCCCTGTAATAATATATATTTATTATTAAATTAGTTAGATTCCTTCTATTGACTGGTTAAAATTTCGCGGCAAAAATGAAGTATCATTTATACATTTAACCAGGATTCCATCCCCTGTATCGCCATCCGATTTATAAAACTCAATGGTATTCTTAGAAGCAGTATCAAGATGAATTCTTCTAAAATATTTGAGATTAAGGTTTAAAAATTTACAGAGTAAACTCCTGATTGTTAAATTATGAGATACAACCACAACTTTATCTTTCTGGTGTATCTTAGCAATTTTTTTAATAGTTTTCCACGCTCTATTTTGCAATTGTTTTATATCTTCTCCACCTGGCATTTTTGCTTTAACAGGGTCTTTACGCCATAATTTTACAAGCTCAGGGTATTTCCTGTGTAGTTCAGAATATGTCAAACCTTCAATTTCTCCCTGATTAAGTTCCATCAGATTTTTCTCTATTCTTATTTCAACAGAAAGAATTTTTGATATAATCCTTGCTGTCTGTAATGCTCTTTTCAAATGACTTGTATACACGATTTTAATATTTTCATTTTTCAATGATTCAGCAAGATTGAGAACCTGCACTTTCCCTCTTTCATTAAGAGGTATATCGGAAACCCCCTGCACTCGATTCTGTAGATTCCAGTTTGTTTCTCCATGACGCACAAGAAATAACACCATAATAAATATGTAACTTATAAAAAGTTAAAGCTTTCTCTTGCCTTTCTTTTCCAATAAAGTTCTAATCATATTCCATTAATTTCTGGATATGCAAGCTTATTACATTACCCAGAACATTTAAATTATATCCTCCTTCAAGCACCGATAAAAGCCTGCCCTGGGATTTTTTTTCTGAGACTTCTAAAAGCATTTCTGTCATTTCTTCATAGGCACTGTCGGATAAAAATATTCCACTCAGAGGGTCTTTCTGATGAGCATCAAAACCAGCTGAAATTAGAATAAACTGTGGTTCAAAATTATTAAGAGATGGAATCAACTTTTCCCTGAATATCTCAAGATAATCATCATCTTTTGATCCGGCTGGCATTGGAAAATTAAGGGTAAAACCTTCACCTTTTCCTGCCCCTGTTTCATATTTATTTCCAGTTCCCGGGTAATGGGGAAATTGATGCAGACTTACATATAAAACTGAATCATCAGTATAAAATGAGTTTTGAGTTCCATTACCGTGATGAACATCCCAATCAACTATTGCAATGCGCTCAAGGCTGTATTTTTTCTGGATATATCTGGCTGCAATTGCAACATTATTAAATATACAGAAACCCATTCCTGCACTTTTTTCAGCATGATGACCCGGTGGTCGAATTGCGCAAAATCCATTTTTCATTTTATCATCCATTATTCCATCAACGGCTGAAAGTACCCCACCCACTGCCAGAACAGCAATATCATAAGAATCTGAAGAGATGTATGTATCACCATCAAGATATGTTACTCCTTTTTTGCAGGCATCCTTAACATATTTTCTGTAATTTCTTGAATGGATTTCTTCTATCCACTTATCCTCTGCAGGTTCTGGAGTAATATGAACAAGTTTCTCCCACTGTCCCGTTTCTTTAAGCCTGCTGACTATTGCATTTAGTCGCTCAGGATTTTCCGGATGATTAAATAATGGAATATGCTTTAAATAATCAGGATGATATACAAAACCTGTCATAAAAAACCTGTAAATTAAAAGTCTAAAAACACCTATTTGAGTTTTACAA
>QNDJ01000191.1 GCA_003644825.1 Candidatus Zhuqueibacterota bacterium
ATAGATAAAACAATAACTTATTAAAGAAATCACTATTAAAAAGGATGATAAAACAACAAGATAATCCTGTATAAACTTTAAATCAATTATATAAGACGCTATCAAAAGAGCAAGAACATTTGCAGTAACTTTCCCGGGTATATTGGAAGATATAACATATTTCAATTTGCCAATTACAAGCAATCCTCCGAGCAAAAGAATTAAGTCTCTCAAAGCTATTAATATTACAAGCCAGACTGGAAACCCTCTTAAATAAATTAATACAATAACCAGACATATTATTGTGATTTTATCTGCAACCGGGTCAAGAATTTTACCAAGCTCTGTAATTTGATTGAGTTTTCTTGCAAAATATCCATCGAACACATCGGTTAATGCAGCAATAACACCCAGTAAAAAGATTAACCATATATTATATCCCTTAACAAGAAAAACAATCATCAATACAGCAATAAAAACCCTTGATATACTCAAAAAGTTCGAAATATTTATTGATTTCCTATTGAACAAAACTAATTTTTTCTCCACCATTTTACAAATTACCTGTTGAATACTCTGTCAAGGTCTGTTAATTCTGCAGAACCATAATATATAGAATTAAATAACAATTTAAAAGTATTCCATGTCTGGGCTCTATGTTGAACTCTAAAACCGATAAGAATTATTTTTCCTTTTCCAAGTGGTATCTCCACTAAAGCTGCCTTATTTAAAAGATATTTTTCACCCATTAAAAAACATGAAAGCAGTGGATTAACACCGGGATACTTTGCTATAACTCTGCCGCCCGAAACAGAAAAAGCCGGGCTGAGAGAGAAAAATGCACTGGCTTCTCTCGGCATTCCATATCCAACAGGATGGCTATTATCAACCAGAATTCTTAATATTGAACCCGGTATGAAAAACTCAGAAAATTTTACATTTTCTAAAACATTCCTCACCGGTATCCAGAACTTTTTTATAGGAAGTTCACAGGAAGAATCAAGTGTAATTAATGTACCGCCCTTTTCTACAAATAGTTTAAGATTATTAACACCAATTTCTTTTATTCCACCTGCATACTCTTCTGGGACTCTTTCAATACTTCTTCCGTTAATTATACTGTTCATTCTGATATCTGGAATAATTATAACATCAAAATCTCTGTTAAGTTCTCCCTGACGAATTCTTTTATTACTCAGAGATACATAGTCAAATTCAAACTTCTCCAGAACGAACCTTGTCCAGCCTTCATCAATCGAACCAAGCCATCCTTTATAAACGGCTAATTCAGGCTTTTTTAACTTATAAACCTTCTGATTTTTTATGTTATCCACGCCATAAAAATCAATCTTCAAGGTTTTAGCAATTTTTTTCAAAGACTCTTTATCTATATTCCCCGGTAAAACCCCAGTTCCTGCATCAAATTCTAAACTATTAATAGTAACAGGTTCTGTTAGCCATGCAATATTATATTTACTTATCAGTCTATTTAAAACCTTAAAATGATTATTCATTTTATGACCGAACAGATAAAACTTATTGTTCTCATCAGGGAGAATTATACCATCTTTAACATATACATTTTCAACCTCTGTTAATTTTGCAACAAAAGGTGAATCAATCCTGAATGTTTCAACTCCCATTTGTAATGGAAGAGTCCAGCCTGTTATATCATAAGGTCTTTCTACAGGTCCACCGGGATACTGCCTTATTTCAGGATATTTTTGCCTCTCAAAAAGAGCTTTTACGTCAGGGCGAAACGGCTGAGATAATAAAACAACATAACTATCTTCAGGGAAAACAGTACCATCTGCTTCAAATTTCTCTACTGCCCTGCATACTTTAATACCCTGGTCTATAAGGATTTTAATCATTTTAGCAGAAGTAACCGGGTCTCTCTGGTGAGAAGGTATTACATAAGCATAAGGAGGTTCTTTTATCCCTTTTTCAATAGACCTTTTATTTTTTATATAAAAATTTCTCAACCACATTTCCTTATTTTTTGCAGCAGAAGTTAAAATAGAGTAAGACATACTTTTTTCCATTTCTACTATATCTCTAAGGTGCCACCATCCTCCTTTCCAGGGTTCAGGAAAATTGACCTGGAATTCTGTAAAATTCTGAAGTCCTCTTGCTCTTCCTTTAAGCTGGTCAAACTCAATTTTTACAGGTGTGGCTAATTTTACACTTGCAGCCTCAGATAATAAACCAACCATATTATGAAAATAAGGTGCAGTTCTCATTCCACCATGCCAGAACATTGTGAACTGACAGTTCGTTGCAATTCCTGTGAAACCTTTCGCTGAAAGGTCAGCAGTAATCTGCCCCCCTAAAAACATTATTTCCCTGAAAATAAGAGGGTCAATATCAGAATTCGCTATTTTATAAAATGGCGGAACAAAAAACCTTGCGCCTCTACTCCCCATCTGATGAATATCGTAGACTATTTCTGGAAACCACTCTCTGTACAAAATTCTGGCTAACAATTTTGTTTCTTTCTGTGTTAGCATATACCAATCTCTGTTATTATCGTGTCCAACATATTTATGATAAAGATAAGGTGGACTGGTGCCTTCATACTTTGTGCCCAGGGTTTTTTTATACCAATCCACTACCATTTGAAGCCCATCAGGATTTGCAGAAGGAACCAGAAGAAGAATCACATTATCTCTTATCTCCTGAATTCCGGAATCATCTTTTGTTGCAAGTTCATAAGCAAGTTCCATAGTCATCTGAGTTGCTCCAATTTCTGTTGCATGCAGGCTCGCATTAATCAGAACAACAGTTTTCCCTTCTTTAAATAAACGATTTGCTTCTTCAGGGCATAACCCCCCACAATTAACTATGCTATGTTGAATATTTTTATATTTCTCCAAATTCAAGATATTATTCTTTGAGGAAATATATGCCAGAATAAAAGGTTTACCTTCAGTAGTTTCACCAAGATTAACAACTTTAACCCTGTCCGATGATTTATCAAGATTCAAAAAATAATTATAAATTTGAAACCAATCTGCAAGTTTTTTATCTTCTCCAACTTTAAAACCAAGAAATTTCTCAGGAGAAATAACCTCATATTTTATACTTTCCTGAGAATAAGAAAAATTAATGGATAGTAAATATACCAATAAAGAAATTAATACCTTTTTCATTTTCCCTCCTTTACATAATAATAATATACTGGGTTAAAACAGGGAAAAGGTTCTTTTAGTTTACCTTTTTACACAGAACTTTTTCCCCTTCCATAATTACTGACTAAGTTAAATAAAAATGAAATAAATACAGTAGTTAAGCAACCAATAACCGCAAACCAGGGCCAGGCAATACCTGTAAATACCCTTATAAAAATCACAAAAAGGATTCCTGAACACGCACTAAAAATTATTACTCTGGAATTAAATTTACAGGAACTCATACCCAGCAGGAAAATTCCTAACATACTGCCATAGGTGAAAGAAGCAACAGAAAGCCCTATCTCAAGAACGGAGCCCCAATTCCTGAACAGAATAGAGATAAAGGCAAATCCTATTAGAATACCACCCCAGAATAAAGTCAACAACCGGGAAATTTTTAATATCTCTTTATCTGTTTTTTTACCAGAAGAATAGGGGATGTAAAAATCTGCTATGGTAGTTGAAGCAAGAGCATTCAATGCAGAATCCAGGCTGGACATTGCTGCTGAAAAGACCCCGGCTATTATTAAACCGGATAATCCTCTGCCAATTTCATTAACTATAAATGAAGGAAATATTCTATCCGCTTCCGAAAGAGGGATATCCAGTCGATTGTTCTGATAAAAAATAAATAGCATAACACCAATAAAAAGAAACAATAGAAATTGAGGAATTATTAAAATACCACTTAAAACTAAGGCATTTCTACTTCCTCTGTAATTTTTTGCAGTTAAAATTCTCTGAACAAGACTCTGGTCAGTTCCATGGGAAGCCATACCAAAAATTGTTCCACCAATAACCCCAGCAAAAAAAGAATAAGGTATTGAAAAATCCAGGGAAAAGTCCAAAAACTTAAACTTCCCCGTGGAAAATCCTGTTTTTATAATATGACACAAACCGCCTGGAATCTTATCTGCTAAAACAAAAAGTGAAAATAAACCACCAAGAATGAGCATTCCCATCTGAATAACATCTGTCCAGATAACCGCTGTAATACCACCAAGATATGTATATAAAACTGCTGTAATACCTATAATTACGATTGACCAGTATATCGAAATACCTGTTATTACCGAAAGAACAAGAGATATAGCATATAAACGAACCCCACTCGCAAGTATCCTGGTAATAAAAAACAATATACCTACAAAATTTTTAACTTCTCTTCCAAACCTGAAATTTAAAAATGAATAAGGTGTATAATATTCACCATAATAATATCTCTTTATCAGAGTTAAGCTTAGAATAATCCTTGCAATTAAATACCCAAACGCAAGCTGAATAAATGAAAAATCACTGATGAATGATATAGCTGGAACACCAATAAAAGTTAATGCACTTGTTTCTGTTGCTACTATAGAAATTGAAATTATAATCCATGGTATCGACCTGCCACCTAAAAAATAATCTTTTATATCTCTTTGTTTTTTACTGAACCAGCTACCTATACAAACTAATATTAAAAAATATAAACATAGAACAATATAATCAAATAAACTAAAACCCATTAAATAATCTACTTATTACAGAGAATATACAGAATAATTAATAAAAAAATAAA
>QNDJ01000192.1 GCA_003644825.1 Candidatus Zhuqueibacterota bacterium
AATTATTTATGTTAAAACATTCTTCGATTTCTTTATCAGAGAGGATATTTTTTATTTTTTCATTTTCTTTTATGTAATTGATAAGATGTTTGTTATTATTCCAGGATTTCATTGCTTCGGTTTGAACGATTTTGTAAGCCTCTTCTCTTGTCATTCCTTTTTTAACCAGAGTTAACATAAGAGGTTGAGAAAAAATAAGCCCATTGGCTCTTTCTATATTTTTAAGCATATTTTCAGGATAAACTTTAAGGTTATCAATTATTTTTGTGAATTTTTCAAGGATGTAATCTGTAAGAATAAAATTATCAGGAATAATTACACGTTCTACAGATGAATGTGATATATCTCTTTCATGCCATAAAGTTATATTTTCTATGGAAGCAAATGCGTTGGTTCTGATGAGCCTTGCGAGCCCTGCAATTCTTTCACAGATTATAGGATTTTTTTTATGGGGCATTGCTGAAGACCCTTTTTGCCCTTTTTTGAAAGGTTCTTCGACTTCATGTATTTCTGTTCTCTGTAGATTTCGTATTTCAGTAGCAAATTTTTCAAGAGAAGCAGCAAGAATTGCAAGAGAACACATTAATTCTGCATGTCTATCCCGCTGTAAAATCTGTGTAGAAACTGTTGCAGGTTTAAGCCCGAGATTCTTACATACAAGAGCTTCAAGTTTCGGGTTAAGGTGTGCATAAGTTCCAACTGCGCCTGAAATTTTACCTACAGAAATCGTATCAATAGCGTTTTTTATTCTATTAATGCTTCTTTTTATTTCTTCATACCATACAAATAATTTTAGACCAAAAGTAATAGGTTCTGCAAAAACTCCATGGGTTCTTCCCATCATAATGGTATTTTTAAATTCAATAGAGCGTCTTTTAAGAATCTTTGATAGATTATTTAATTTTTTTAGAACCAACTCTCCTGCCTGTTTCATCAAAAGAGCAAGAGCAGTATCAAGAAGATCTGAAGATGTCATTCCAAGATGAATAAACCTTGATTCAGGACCTACGTATTCTGCAACAGAAGTTAAAAAAGCTATCACATCATGCTGGATTTCTTCCTCAATTTCTTTAATTCTTTTTATTGAAAAATTAGCTTTTTTCTCAATAATCTCTAATGATTTTTCTGGAATAATACCGAGTTGATGATTTGCTTTACAGGCGGCTATTTCCACCTGCAACCAGGTTTTGAATTTATTTTCCTGGCTCCATATATATCCCATTTCATCCAGAGTGTATCTTTCAATCACTTTGTGCTCCTGTTTTTTTTAAGAAAAATTTAGTATGGTGGTTTTTCCAGAACCAGGTTAACAGTTACTTTTCTTCCTCTTCTTAATACTTTCATTTCAAGGACATCGCCGGGTCTTAAATCCTGTTCCATTATTATTCTGGATATATCTTCTCTGTTCTGAATTTTTATATTGTTAACTTCCAGTATTACATCACCTTTTTTAAGGCCTGCTTTTTCACCGGGACTACCTCTTTTAATATCGGTAATATATGCGCCTCTTACTTCTCTCAAACCAAGAGCAGCAGCAATCCATCTTGTAACATCAATTGTATAGACGCCTGTCCATACTTCCCGGTGAACTTCACCGTATAGTTTGAGTTCTTTCACAATTTTTTTGACTTTATTAATAGGGATTGCGAATCCCAGGCCAATAGAACCTTCAGAGTATTTACCACCTGTAAAGATAAAAGCATTCATCCCAATAACTTCACCTCTGGAATTAACAAGAGGACCACCACTATTACCCGGATTTATAGAGGCGTCGGTTTGAATCATATCCTGATAGATTCTATCATTGTGCATTTTCCCGAAATCAATGTTTACTGCACTGATTACTCCAACAGTTACAGTAGGTTTGTCATTAAATTCAAATAATCCAAAAGGGTTGCCTAAAGCTATTGCCCATTCACCAATAATAATATCGTCTGAATTACCAAGGGTCACGTGGGGTAAATTTTTTCCTTCAATTTTTAATAGGGCAATATCGGTCACAAAATCAGTACCAACAGGTGTGGCTCTAAATTTTCTTCCATCTGTAAGTGTAATATTAATTTCTGTTGGATTCTCAATAACGTGTTCATTTGTAAGTATAAATCCATCTTCAGATATTATAAACCCTGAACCAAGACTCTGAACTTCCCTTTTATAAATCTGGTCCCCAAAAAAGTATCTGAAAAATGGGTCATCAAGTATAGGATTACTGACCCTGTATTTTTCAATTGCTTTTACATTTATTCCAACAACAGCAGGACTTACTTTTGCTACTGCTTCAGTTATTGCATTTCTCCTTGATTCGGAGACCAGACTGTTTATCTGGGTTCTATTTTCAGTTACCAATCCGGCATTTTTGACCTGTAATGGAGTTTTATTTTCCTGTTTTTTAAGGTTATTTTCGATAAGTAAAACAACAATTAAAATAGAAATAATAATTAAATAAATATTATTTTTTCTCATAATATTACCTTAAAATAAAATATTATTTATTTTTGAACTTTTTCCCAATCTTTTAGAAATCTTTCAATTCCTATATCTGTTAGTGGGTGTTTTATTAACTGTTGAATAACTTTATATGGTATTGTAGCTATGTCTGCCCCTGCAAGAGCTGCTTCAAGTACATGTAAAGGGTTTCTTATGCTTGCGACTATTACTTCAGTTGGTATTTCGTAGTTATTGAATATTGTAACAATATCTCTTACTACATCCATACCATAGCTATTTATGTCATCAAGTCGACCAACAAAGGGGCTGCAGAAAGAAGCACCTGCCTTTGCAGCAAGAAGAGCCTGAATTGGCGTGAATATGAGGGTAACATTGCATCTAATATTTTCATTTTCGAGTATTTTTACCGCTTTAAGTCCTTCAGAGCACATAGGGATTTTAATTACAATATTTTCCGCAATTTTAGCCAGTTCCTTTGCTTCAGAGACCATTCCTTCACAGTTCAGACTGACAACTTCTGCACTTACAGGTCCTTTTACAATACTGCATATCTCTTTAAGGATTTCAGTGTATGTACCCTTGCCTGCCTCCCGGGATAAAAGCGTAGGGTTTGTCGTTACTCCATCAAGAATTCCAATACTTGCGGCTTCTCTTATTTGGTCAATGTTTGCTGTATCAATATAGAACTTCATCAGTTATCCTCCATTTTTAATAAGTTATATTTTCGAGAAAAAGTCCTTTTGCTGGTGCTAAGTATTTATTGTATTTAAAATTTTTCTCTTCAATGATTTTCTTTATATCTTCAGGAGCGAACCTGCCTTTACCTGTTTCTACAAGTATTCCAACAATTATTCTTACCATACTATGTAAAAATCTATTTGCAACGATGGTTATTGTAATTTCTTCATCACTATTTTTTATATCAATTTTCTCGATTTTACAGGTGCAATTTGTTTCTTCAGGGTATTTTTTTGAGAAAGAGGTAAAATCTTTCTCACCAATCAAATACTTTGCAGCTTTTTTCATAGCTAAAATGTCGAGTTTATAAGGAACATACCAGGAATAAAGTCTATTTAAAGCTCTTTTATATTTTGATATAATATATTTGTATTTTCTTGATTTTGCATCATATCTTGCATTGAAATTTTCTGGAACTTCTACAACATCTTTTATTACAATGTCATCAGGGAGTAATGAGTTCAAACTTTTTTTCAACTGTTTTTTATTGATGGAATTCTGACAGGTGAAGTTAACAACCTGATTTATAGCATGAACTCCAGAGTCGGTTCTACCTGCAGATATTATTCTGATATTTTGTTGCAGTATTGTTCTGAGAGCCTTTTCGATTTCACCCTGGACAGTTTTGACATCTGGTTGAATCTGCCATCCAGCATATTCTGTACCATCGTATTCAATTGTTAATTTTATATTTTTAGGGCTCATTTCAGTAGAATTCCAAGTAGTGTATATGAAAATATTATGGTCATAATGATGTAATCTAATTTTTTAAACTTAAGTTCCCTGAAAGAAGTTCTGTTTTCGACACCGGGGTATCCTTTTGCTTCCATAGCCAGAGCCAGTTCATCAGCTCGACGGAAAACAGATACCATTAATGGAAACACTATTGAGATTGTTTTTTTTGCTCTTGAAATAATATTTCCTTCAAAGGATGCTCCCCTTGCCATCTGGGCTTTTTTAATTCTTTCAGCTTCATCAAAAAGAGTTGGAATAAACCTGAGGGATATTCCCATCATAATTGTTATCCTGTCAACAGGAATATTTATTTTTTTAAGAGGATTCAGTATTTTTTCAAAACTGTCGGTTAAATCCAGTGGAGAAGTGGTCAACATTAATAGAATTGAAAAACTCAGTAAAAGGAATATCCTGAAGGTATTTAAACCACCTTTTACAATTCCTTCTTCAGTAATTCTAATAAAATATAATGTAAATATTATTTTACCACTGGAAAAAAATAAATGAATAAAAAATGTTATTATTAATATCCATAGAAAGGGGCGAATATTAATGAAAAGATATTTAAATGGAATCTTTGAAATTGAAAAACCAATTAAGAAAATCAGAAAATATCCAGATATAAATAAAATATTATTGGATGCGGTTATAGCCGATAAGATTGGAATAAGAATGAACAATTTTGTTCTGGGGTCAATTTTGTGAATTGTTGAATCCTTTTGAATATATTTTCCCAGAACAATCCCTTTAATCAATTTGTCTGTAACCTTTTGATAAATAATGAAATAAAAC
>QNDJ01000193.1 GCA_003644825.1 Candidatus Zhuqueibacterota bacterium
TGCTTATAGAAGTAATATTCTTATAATGAATGTTGTAAGGTATAAACAGCATGAAGAATTTCTGATAAAACATTTAAACATTGAAAGTGTAAAAAAATTGCTAAAAAATATTAAACCTGAGCTTGGTGTTCTCACTCATTTTGGTAGAACTATGCTCTCTGCGAAACCCTGGGTTGTAGCTGAAGAATTAAGTAAAGAATTGAATATTAAAGTTATAGCTGCAAGTGATGGTTTTACACTAAATTATAATGATTATTTATAAACTTAAGAGGAAAATTTTATGCAAATCAATTGCCCACATTATAATCAATGCCTTGAGTTTTATAAAAGAGATTTAATTGATTTTTCAATTGCCTACTGTCCTTTTAAAGAATATATTGAAAAATGTAATCTGCCTCATACCGGTCATAAATTCAGCGAAGAAATAATGGAAATTGTCAGAAATTATAAACATACGGGTGAACATTTTGTAATATACTGTACAGAAACTTCTCCAGACAGTATTGAAACTGTTGGTTCAAGGTATATAGGTTCATTTAAAGATATGAACATGTTTGTTATCATTGGGGAAAAATAAAAAATCAGTCTTTTAAAATAGGAGGTTTTTAAATGAGATGGAAAAAAGTGTTTGTTTTAACGATTCTATTTTTGTTTACTTCGACTTTTTCATTTGCTCAGACTTTGAAGCTTGATGTGAAGGAATACACCCTGAAAAATGGTTTAAAAATTTTAATGGTTGAAAGGCACGAGATTCCAAGAGTTGTATGCCATATATACTACAAGGTCGGTTCTGTGAATGAACATCCAGGAATTACAGGAATCTCCCATCTACATGAACATATGATGTTTAAAGGAACAAAAATTATGGGAGTTTCTGATTATAAAATGGATAAAGAAATCAATGATTTAATAGACCTGCTGGAAGAAAGAATCTACTATGAAAAATTCTGGAAAAGGAGTAAACCTGATGTTAAAAAAATAGAAGAGTGGCAAAAACTTGTTGATGTTCTCTTAAAGGAGGAAAAAAAATATATCATTAAAGATGACCTCTGGGAAACATATATGAAAAATGGTGGTAGCAGTTTGAATGCGTCAACTGGTAATGAGGTTACAGGTTATTATGTTACACTTCCTTCAAACAAAGTCGAGTTACAGATGTTTCTTGAATCTGATAGAATGGCAAATCCTGTATTCAGAGAGTTCTATTCTGAAAAGGAAGTTGTTAGAGAAGAAAGAAGATTAAGTGAAAATAGACCCGGTTTCTTTTTTAGAGAACAGCTTAATTCTGTTTTTTACTCTGCTTCTCCATATTCCTGGATGGTCCTGGGATGGGATATAGACCTCCAAAAAATGACAAAAAAAGACTTTCTTGAATATAATAAGAAATACTACATTCCTAACAACGCAGTTGCTGTTTATGTTGGAGATATTGACCCTGAAAATATCATTTCTTTAGCTAAAAAATATTTTGGAGATATACCAAAAGGAGTAACCCCTGAGCCAGTTCGTACTTATGAACCGCCTCAAAGATGTGAAAAAAGAGTCTATGGAGAAGCAGAAGCTCCCACAGAAGTAACTATAATGTACCATACACCACCACGGGGTCATCCTGATGATGCTGTTTTTCCGATAATTTCAGGGATAATGAATGGAAGAACCGGCAGATTATACAAAAGCCTTATAAAAGAACAGGGTCTCGCCATCAGTGCTTATGCCTATGGAGGTGGGAGATGGTATGCAGGTCAATTTACGTTCTCCGCTCGACCAAACGAAAGAAAAGGAAAAACAGCAGAAGAAGTAGAGAAAGCTCTTTACGGAGAAATTGAAAAACTGAAAAGTGAACCAGCTTCTGAAAGAGAAATCCAGAAGGTTAAAAATCAATATGAAGCAAATTATATCAGGTCTCTTGCTAACAATTACTATCTTGCTTCAAGAATTGGAAGAGAAGAGTTGAACCTTGGATGGAGATATTTAATCGAATACCTTGAACAGGTCAAAAAAGTAAAAGCCGAAGATATTATGAGGGTCGCTAAGAAATATTTCGTGAAAAACAATAGAACAGTTGGTATCCTTAAAAGAAAAAAATAACTTTTATTTTTTAATATAAACACTTAAGGAGGAGAAAAAATAATGAAATGTAAATTATTGTTAAGTATGATACTAATTATTTTGATTAGTTTTTCCATAAGTTATTCTCAAAAGGTTTCCCATCCTTCTCAATTAAAATTTAAACCTTTGAAATTTGAACCACCAGACCCCCTGGACTACAGGATACAACTGAATAATGGAATGATTATTTATATAAAAGAGGATCATAAGTTGCCATTGTTTCAATTGAATGCCTACATACGAGCAGGTTCAATATATGACCCCAAAGATAAAATAGGGTTGGCAGAACTTACCGGCTCGTTAATGAGAACAGGTGGAACAAAAAATATGTCTGGTGATGAAATAGATGAAACCCTTGATTTCATCGCTGCTAATATAAATATTTACGTTTCAAAATTTTATACTACTGCTTCAATATCATCTATGGCTAAAGATATAGATGAAGTCCTGAAAATTTATGCAGATATTTTAATGAACCCGGTGTTTGATGAACAAAAAATAAAGCTACGAAAAGAAGAAGTCATTGACGCTATAAAAAGGCGTAATGATAATCCAAGAACAATCGTAGCCAATGAGTTTAACAGGCTTCTGTATAAAAATCATCCTTTATCGTGGCTTCCTTCTTTGAAAACGATTAATAATATTTCAAGGGAAGATATGGTAGAATTCCACAGGCGATATTTTGCTCCGAACAATATGATTATTGCTATTGCAAGCGATTTCAATAAAGGTGAACTCCTGCAAAAAATAAAAAGAGTCTTTTCAGGATGGAACAAAAAAGAAATTAATTTTCCTGTGCTTCCAGACGTAGATATTAATATTAAACCGGGTGTATATATGATACAAAAGAATATCAATCAGGGGTTTATAAGGTTTGGTCATTTTGGTGTAAGACTTAATAATCCTGATATTTACGCATTGAGAATTATGAATTTTATTCTTGGTGGAGGAAGTTTTACATCCCGTATCACAACCACTGTGAGGTCCAATGAAGGTCTCTCATACAGTCAGGGTAGTAGAATGGGAGAAGGCACTATTTTTCCTGGTTTGTTCTACTGTTATGTCCAGACAAAATCTTCAACAGTACCTTATGCAATTTACCTTATATTAAAACATGTTAGAGAAATGACAGAAGAACTCGTTCTTGATTCTGAGATGGAAACTGCCAGAAATACTTTAATCGAGAGGTTTCCTGAGTTTTTTTCGACAGCTTTTACTACTATGAATAATTTTGCAAAGTTAGAGTTCAACCAACAACCTTTTGACTATTATAAAAAATACAGGGATAGAATAAAAAATGTTACTAAGGAAGATGTTCTCAGAGTTGCAAAAAAATATCTTCATCCAGACAATATGATATTCTTGATTGTGGGTGATATAGAAAAATGTAAAGCCGGAGGTTCTAAATATAAAGGTTCACTTGAAGATTTTGGAAAAGTAAACATTATACAGCTTGAAAGTTCTGTGAGAAAATAATAATAAGGAGGTAATGATGGCAAAGGTTTTAATATTATACTATTCAAGAACTGGCAATACAGCAAAAATGGCAAAGTATGTTCAGGAAGGTGTAAATACAGAAGGCGTTGAAACGGTTTTAAAGGAGGTTAGAAATGCAAACCCGAAAGAACTACTAAACTATGAAGGAATAATAATCGGTTCACCAACCTATTATGGTTCTATGGCAGGAGAAATAAAAAAGTTTCTGGATGAATCAGTGAAATTTCATGGAGAACTTGAAGGGAAAGTTGGTGGTGCTTTTTCATCCTCTGCTAATATAGGTGGTGGAAATGAAACAACAATTCTCAGCATTTTAGAAGCTCTTTTAATACATGGTATGATTATTCAGGGGGACTCAAAAGGTGATCATTTCGGACCAGTTGGTATAGGAAACCCTGATACGAGAGCTACTGATGAATGTATTAAATTTGGAAAAAAGGTAGCAAAACTGGTAAAAGCTCTTTTTTAAAATTGATATGGCAAAAATAGGACCGTTTGAAAAATATACCGGGAGATATGATAACTGGTTTGAAAGGAATTATTCTGCATGGAAGTCTGAACTTAATGGTATAAAAAAACATTTGCCTGAAAAGAAAAAGGGAATTGAAATTGGTGTTGGAAGTGGTCGATTTGCAGAACCGCTCAATATCAGGTTTGGTATAGAACCATCCAGGAAAATGGGAAAAATTGCAAAAGATAGAGATATTGTTATAATTAATGGTATTGCAGAGAAACTCCCCATTAAAACATCAGTTTTTGATTTTGCATTGATGGTTACTACTATATGTTTTCTCGATGATATAGCTTTATCATTCAGGGAAATATACAGAATTTTAAAACCCGATGGTAAATTTATTATTGGATTTATAGACAGAAATAGCCCTGTTGGAAAAATTTATGAAAACCATAAATTCGAGAATGTTTTCTATAAAGAGGCAACATTCTATACTGTAATGGATGTTGTTACATATCTCAAAAAGGCCGGATTTGAAAAATTTTTTTATTCACAAACAATTTTTAATAATTTATCTGAAATTAAAAATATAGAACCCGTTAAAGATGGATTTGGCGAAGGTTCATTTGTCATAATCAGAGCAGAA